>CANJKY010000360.1 GCA_947474875.1 Gemmataceae bacterium | reverse complement strand
GCTTTGCCGCTCCCGCAGGTCGCGGCGAAGACCGGAGACGTCCGGCCGTTGAACACCCCCTCTCCGGTTCGGAGAGGGGGCCGGGGGGTGAGGTCTCTGCAGTAGCCGTCACTCCAGGTCCCACACCAGCAGTTCGCCCAGCCGGCAGCCGGCGGCGGCGGTCAGCCCGTCCGGGGCGACCGCCAGGCTCCGTACCGCGTCCGCCCGCCACGCCCATTCGGTGATCGCGCCGCCGTTGGCGGCGTCGATCTGCCGCACCCGGTTCCGCAGCCCGACCGTCAGCAGCGTCCGCCCGGCCGGGTCGAACGCCAGCGGCGGCAGCCACACCTCGGCGGCACGGTCGGCCGCCGTGCCGCGGCCGGCCACCGGGTCCGGCCGCTCCAGGGTGAACAGTGGGTACAGCACCTTCCGCTTGCGGGCCGGCTCGTCCTCCGCGGCGTCGGCCGGGCAGTCGTCGGCGGTCACGGCGGTCAGGTCGAACACGGCCAGCGAGTCGCCGGTGCCGACCGCCAGTTTGGAGCTGTCCGGGGAAGCCACCACCAACCGCGGGCGACCGGCCCGCAGCCCGGACTGCACCTCGGCCACCACCCGGCCGGTGTTCAGATCGAGCAGCACCGGCCGGGTCGCCCGCCGGAGGCCGAGGCCGAACCGGGCATCCGGGGTGACGGCCACCAGCGCCGCGGTGGACCGGATCGGGATGCGGCGGGTGCCGGTGCCGCCGGTCGCCGTGACGATCCCGCAGTCGACGGTGCCGATCCCGTCGTAGCCCACTCCGAACCAGCGGAACCCGTTCGGCGTGACGGCGACGGCGGCGAACCCGGGGTGGGAGTCGAAGGTGTCGAACGACCCGGTGCGGGTGTCGAACACCCGGCACCACTTCGGGCACTGCACGGCCACCAGCGGGCGGGTGGGGTGCGGCAGGAGGTGTGAGAACGACGCGGAATTGGGAGCGTCCAGCTTCGCCCGCACCTCACCGCTTGACCGGTCGCGGACGGCCACCCCGGTGTGTGGCTGGGCGGTGACGATCTCCCCGTCGGCGGTGAACCCGACGTGGGTGATCGGGTGCCGCGGGCTGAACCGGAACCGCTGCACGCCACCGCCCTCCGCACGCCCCGACGGGTGGTGTATGGCGCGACGGGGTCGGGCGCAACCACGGCTGGCACCGCAACGCCGCGAGCGGCGGTTTAACCCACGCCGCTCGCGGCGTTGCGGCCTAACACCCGCCGCCGCCGAAGAACGAGTCGAACATGGCACCGAACGGGTTGGACTGTTTGAGCAACTCCTCGATCTTCGGCAGCAGCCGCTTGTGCCGCTCGTCCGGGCTGGCCTCGGCCAGCGCGCGTGCCTTCCGCAGTTGCTCCGTCACCTTGTACCCGCCGCGGGTCTTCGCCAGTTCCGCCTCGGCCAGGCAGAACGGGAACACCGGGTTCCGCGGGAACCGCCTCGCCAGCTTCGGGGCCAGCTTCCGCACCAGCGTGTGCTGGTCCCGCGAGTTCAGGATGACCGTCAGCCCCTCGAACTCCACCTCCGGCCCGGTGCCGTCGGCCGCCCGCACCATCGCGTCGTAGATTTTCTTCTCCTGCGTCTTCTGCCCGGTGTACGTCAGCCCCTCGTGGTGGAACACGTCCCACCCGGCGACCAGCATGTTCGCCTCTTTCGGGTCCGGCTGTTCGGCCAGCGCGGCGGTGAACGCCTTGCTCGCCGCGCTCTTGTCCGCCGGTTTCAGCTTGAGCAGAACGGCGTTCACGTGCAGGTACAGCCGCACCGTCAGGCGGGCGCCGGGGATGGCCAGGGCGACGGCCTCGTCCGCGGCCGCCTTCTCCTTCTCCCCGAGCTTGCGGAACAGGGTGGCCCGCAGGGCGAAGAAGCTCGGCCGCATCTCGGTTCGCACCAACTCCTCGTCCGCGGTCAGCGCGGCCAGGCCGTCGGCCGGCTTGCCGGCGATGGCCACCCGGCGGGCGTGGGCGAGGTGGGCGGCGGCGGCGAAGTGTCGGGCCATCGAGTCCAGCGGGTTCAGGGCGAGCGCCCGCTTCCGCAGGTCCAGCCCCTCGGCCGCCCGCCCCTGCTTCAAGAGCAGCGTGCCCAGCGCGTTCAGGAAGAACACCGACTGCGGGTTATGCCGCAGGTGGGCGCGGGCCGCTGCCTCGGCGTCCGCCACCTTCCCGAGCACCACAGCCCGGTTGAACAGTTCACGGGTGGGCGGCTCCCACTCCGGGGCCAGCTCGATCGCCCGCTTCAGGTACACACTCGGGTCGATCGGCTTCCGCTTCGCCGCCCGCTTCCGCGCGGCCGGGGCGAAGAATCCGCCCAGATCGACGTCGAACGGGTCCGGGTCGTTCGCCTCGTCCTCCAGGTCGGCGGCAATACCGCCCATGCGGTTGAGCAGGATGGCCCGCGCGCGGTCGGCCACATCCGCCGGCCACCCGGCCGGATACCCGCTCAGCCAGCCCTCGTAGGCCGCCCACCGTTGTAGGGCGATCTCCTTCTCGCCGATCTCCTCGAACACCAGCGCTTCGAGCTTGTGGAACGACGGGTCGTCGGCCGGGCCGCCGAACAGCTTGCGGTACCGGGCCAGGTCGTCCTGCTCCCCCTGCCGGGCGATGACGTGGTAGAAGCAGTTCGCCAGCCGCGGGATCAGGTGCGGGGCGGACGTCTTGAGCGCCGTCACCGCCGACTCCGCCGCCTTGAACGCCGCCCCGAGCTTCTTCTTCCCGGCCAGTTCCGCCTGCACCTTCCGCAGCTTGCCGGCCAGTCCGCCGGAGTTGAGCGCCTGGTACTGCTGGGCCGCGGCCGGGTGGGACGACGCGAACGCCGGGTCAATCTTCGCCCGGATCGGGGCGGCGAGGCGGAACG
Organism: Gemmataceae bacterium; assembly: GCA_947474875.1. GTDB lineage: Bacteria > Planctomycetota > Planctomycetia > Gemmatales > Gemmataceae > JALHQU01. The sequence goes on along the minus strand of CANJKY010000360.1, from coordinate 2,288 downwards.
GCCAGCGGTCGGCGGACAGGCGGGTGAAGTTCTCGATCGCCCGCGAATCGTCCCCGGTACTCCACGCGATCAGCCCGCGAACGAGCAGTTTCCACTCCAGGAACGGGGACGACAGGCCGACCGCGGCCAGCGCCTCGCGGGCCGGGTCGTCCCACCCGGCACGGTAGTGCTCGAACGCGTCGGCGACGGCGTCGAACTGCGGTCGCAGCGGCTCCGGCAGGGCGTCCCGGCTCCGCGTTCGCACCGCCCAGTCGGCGAAGTGGGCGGTGATCGTGTTCGACAGCGTCGGCTCGGCCAGTTCGATCGCCTTCGCCAGCAGCCCGCCGCGGGCCAGTTGCACCGCCAGCCGGTTCTTCCACTCCGGCTCCGCCCACCGCATCCCCTCGACCTCGGCCACCAGCCGCTGGAACTCGACCGCCCGCCCGGTGTCGGCGTAGTGGGCCAGCGCCCTTAGCACCGTCTCCTTCACCAGCCGGTCGGCCGCCGCCGACCGCTCGCGGGCGAACACCCCCTTCGCCAGCTCGACGGCGACGGCGAACTCCCCCTTGCGGACGGCGGCGTCCACCCGCTCGGCGGTGGGCACGGTGATCGGCGGTGTGCGTTTGCGGGCCACGGCGACTCCTGCTCGGCGACGGGGCGTTCCCCGCCCTGCGTGTACTATATCCGCACGCCCCCAGCCGACCGGCCCGACATGAACCCGCGCTCCGCCGTCCTGCTGTCCCCGTACCGGCCGCCCACCTCGTACCCGGTGAGCCTGAACCCGGACGAGGCGGAGGCGTGGCTGAACGCGTACTTCGCCCTGTGGCACCCGGCGGTGCTGGCGATGGTCGGCCGGCCGCCCGTCGCCGCGTCCACCTACGACCACGACGTGCCGCAGGCGAACCACCTGTACGTGGTGCCGACCGGCCCGACCCTGTACCAGCCGGCCGACTGGGGCGAGCAGGTGGCGGCGGCGAACGGGGCGGCGTTCCAGGCCACGTCGGACCGGGCGGAGACAACCGCGAACCTGCACGCCGCCGTCCGCGAGTTCGCCGACCGCAACCCGGAGTGTGCGGCCGCGGCCGACAAGCTGAACTCGCCGGCCGAGGTGGTGCGGCTGTTCGAGGCGGTCGGGTACGGCTACCTGCTGGTGGAATCGCTGTTCGACGCCGCCAGCCACGACCGCATGCTCGACGACGCCGGGTTCTGGGCGGACGTGACCGCAGCGGCGACGGCGGACACGGGCGACGTGCGGAAGCACCTGAAAGACGCGGTCGAGAAGCTGACGTCCGCCCGCCGCGTGCTGAACACCAACGACGTGAAGCTGATCGACCTGTTCTTGCCGACAGCCGAGCCGACCGGCTCGCCGTGGCCGGGGTCGCTGAGTGCCGGGCTGCCGCTGTCCGTCCTCGCCCCGGCCGAGTGGTTGGAGCAACTGGCCGAGCGGCACCCGGAACGGTTCGCCGAACTGAAGACGAAGATCATCCCGGACCTGCCCTCGACGGTCGATCTGTGCGTCGGGGCGTACCGCGAGCGGAACGACGCGGTGCTGCCGGCCGAGTCGCAGTGGTGGAACCTGGCGGCAGCCCGCACCGCGGTGAAGAAGCTGTTCGGTGTGGAGCCGACGGTGTACGCCCGGCGGCGGTCGGCGTACCACCCGCACCTGCCGTCGTGGCTACTGCACGCCGGGTACAAGAACGCGGTGATGGTCGGGTTCGACGGGGCGATGGTGCCGTCGCGGAATGCGGTGGTGCTGAACTGGTCCGCCCCGGACGGCAAGGCGGTCGACACGTTCAGCCGCACCCCGGTGTCGGCCGCCGACCCGCTCACCTTCTTCAACCTGGTGTACACCCTGCACCAGGCGTTCGGCTCTGACTCCACCCCGACGGTGGCGTTCCAGCACGCCGGCGAGTCGGCCGCGGTCGGGTACGAGCAACTGCTCACCCTCGGTGAACTCGGGGAGGCGTGCGGCGAGTGGACCGGCCTCGGCCGGTTCCTGGGCGACCACCACTACGGCGACTACCTCGGCAGCACCACCGCCGACGACTACTTCAACGACTACCTGGACGACCGGGTGACGAACCAGAAGCGGCCGGACCCGGTGAGCGGGTTCGCCGCCCACCTGCGGCAGCGGCGGCGGATCGACTCGGCGTACACGCTGGCCGCCCTGCACCGGATGCTCTCCCCGGCGGGGGAGGCGGAGGCGGAATTGCTCGGACAGTTGGAGCGCCTGGAAACGGAGATCGAGGTTAGCCGCGACCCAACGGGGAGCGCGTCCGAGTCGGACGCGCTCCCCGGTGGGTCGCGGC
>CANJKY010000359.1 GCA_947474875.1 Gemmataceae bacterium | reverse complement strand
CCCACACCGGCGGGCAGATCGGGTGGATCCGCTACCGGCACCTGCTGCCGGCCAACGGGGTGGGGTGGGTGAAAGCGACGGCCGACCTCCAGCCGCGGTACATCACCAACTTCCTCGGGTACAACGCCGGGTTCGAGGGCGGCACCCAGACCAACCTGGCCGACTCGGACCAGTGGTGCGGCGACCTGATGCTCGAGTGCAAGGTGAAGGTGGGCGACCCGGCGGCCAAGTTCGTGCTGGAACTGTCCCGCGGGCCGAACCGGTTCCAGGCCGAGTTCGAGGGCGGGAAGGTGACGCTCGTCCGCACCGGGCCGGGCGGCGGGGTGCTGGCGACCGCCGCCACCCCTGTCACCCGAGCCGGTGAGTACGCGGTGCGGTTCGCCAACGTGGACGCCCGCCTGCGGGTGTGGGTGGACGAGAAGCCGGTCGACTTCGGCGGCAAGGCCGACTACCCGCCGGCCCCGCCGGCCGACCCGGCCAAAGAGGGGCCGACCGAGGCGAACGACCTCCGCGAGCCGGCGAGCGTCGGGGCGAGCGGGGAGGTGACCGTGTCCGGGCTGAAGCTGTACCGGGACACGCACTACACCAACGCCAACCCGCACGGCCCGGTGGACACGTACTTCGTGCAGCCTGGGCACTACCTGTGCATGGGGGACAACAGCAGCCAGAGCAGCGACGGGCGGATGTGGGGGCTGGTGCCGGAGCGGCTGATGCTCGGCCGGGCGGTGTTCGTGTTCTACCCGCTCGACCGCCTCGGGTTCATACGGTAACGGAATCACCGGCGGGCCGCCGGTGATTCTACCCGTGAGCTACACTTCCGTGCCCGCCCGCACGGACTGTTTTACATGTCGGCCCTGGTCGTCCCGCTGGTCACCGCCGCCTTCGCCGTGGTCGCCGCCGTCGCCGCCGCGTTGGTCGCTCGCGACCAGTTCGCCGCCGGCTGGCGGCCGACCTCCCGTCGCGGCCGGTTGTCTGCCGCCGTCGCTCTCGGGCGCGAGGCGCTGGACCTTAAGGACTACGCCGACGCCGTCCGCCACTTCACCGCCGCCCTCCGCCTCGCCCCGGACCGCGCCGACCTGTACTTCCACCGGGCCGCGGCGTGGGGCGGTCGGCGGAAGCACGAGCGGGCGGTCGCCGACCTGACGCGGGCGATCGAACTGGCCCCGTACTCGCCGGGGGCGTACCAACTGCGGGCGGAGATGCGGGTGCAGTTGCGGCAGTACGAGCAGGCGGCGGCCGACTACCGCCGGGCGGCCGAACTGGACGCGACCGACGCCCGCTGCCTGGAACAGGCCGTGTGGCTGTTCGGTGAACTCGGGCGGTACGACGAGGCGATTGCCGCCGCCGCCGAGGTCATCCGCCGCGCCCCGCGGTCAGCGTCTGCCTACCACCACCGCGGCTGTGCCCTCCGGCACCTCGGCCGGTTCGACGAGGCGGTCGCCGACTTCACACTCGCCCTGGAACACCGTCCGGGGTGGGACGAGCCTCTCCGCCAGCGGGCGGCGTGTTGGAACGCCCTGAGCCGGCCGGACCGGGCGATCGCTGACCTGGACCGACTGCCGGACACCCAGCAGACGGACTCGGACGCTCGGCTACAGCGGGCCTACGCCCTGTTCGCCGCCGGCGAGTACGACCGGGTGACAGCCGAACTCGCCGACGTCCCGGCGGACGACCTGAACCGGCTGGCGGCGCTGCGGCTGAGCGGGGCGGCCCACCTGCACCGCGGACGGACCGACGCCGCGATCGCCGACCTGACCGCCGCGATCGCCCTCGCCCCGGACGACCCGGCCACGTTGTTGAACCGTGGGCGGGCGTGGCACGATCGACATGAGTACGCGAATGCCCTGGCCGACTACGACCGGGTGATCGCCGTCGAACCAGACCGGGTGGAAGCACTCGCCGGCCGCGGCCAATGCCTGCTCCGGCTGGGTCGGACGGAGCAGGCACTGGCGGCCTACGCGCGGGTGGACGAGATCGCCCCGGACAGCCCGCCGGCGCTCAACCTGCTGGCGTGGGTGCTGGCCACCAGCCCGGACGCGGCAGTGCGGGACGGTCGGCAGGCGGTGGAACTGGCCCGGCGAGCGCTGGCCGGCGAGGAGCACGGGAACTACCGCGACACCCTGGCGTGCGGGCACGCCGAGGCCGGTGACTTCGCCGCCGCAGTCGCCGAGGCAGAGTTGGCCCTCACGGACGACCGGCTGACCGACGACGAGCGGGCGGCGGTCGTGCGGCACCTGTCCGAATTCCGGTCCGGCCGGCCGGTGCGGGATGACAATTCCCGCTCGCCCACCACACCGCCTTCCGACGGCCGCTAGGATGATTGTTTCGTCACCTGTTCGCGCTTGCCGAGGCGAAATGCCGGACCCGTACCCGGACCCCGATCGCACCCGGTTGAACCGCAAGACCGTGTCGCTCGACGCGCCGACCCGGTACGCGCCGGCGGTCGGCGGGGAGGCAGCCGCCCTCCAGGCCGCCGACGGCCGGAGGTACGTGCTCAAGTACGAGATCGCCAGCGGGGGCATGGGCCGCATCTTCCTGGCCGAGGACCTGGTGTTCCGCCGCGAGGTGGCGGTGAAGATCCTCCGCGACGACCTGCGGGGGAACGCGGCCGTCACCGCCCGCTTCCTGGACGAGGCGGTCATCACCGGCCAGCTCGAGCACCCCGCCATCCCGCCGGTACACGACCTGGGCACCCTGGCCGACGGCCGCCCGTTCCTGGTGATGAAACTGATCAAGGGGCACACCCTGGCCGAACTGCTGGCCGCCGGAGGGCAAGCGACCGGCCAAGCCGTTACCGGCCGCCCGCCCGCCGCCTCCGGCGACCCGCCGCCGCGGGCGGTCAACCTGATGGCCGTGTTCGAGCAGGTGTGCCAGGCGGTCGGGTACGCGCACCAGCACGGGGTGATCCACCGCGACCTGAAGCCGTCGAACGTGATGGTCGGGGCGTTCGGCGAGGTGCAGCTCATGGACTGGGGGCTGGCCAAGGTGCTGGTGGATCGTGGGTGTGAACCCGCCGGTGCTTCTTCCGACCCCGACGCCACCACCCCGGAAACCGAGATCCCCGGGCTGCGTGGGGGCGACCGCACCAAGGCCGGGAGCGTGTACGGCACCCCCGGGTTCATGCCGCCGGAGCAGGCGTGGGGGCGGGTGGATCAGGTGGACCGGCGGAGCGACGTGTTCGGGCTGGGCGCGCTGCTGTGCGTGATCCTCACCGGCAAACCGCCGTACCACTCGGACGACTCCCACGCGGCGAAGCTGATGTCCGTCCTCGGGGATGCGGGCGAGGCGGTCGCCCGGCTGGATGGGTGCGGGGCGGACCCGGAACTAATCGCCCTGTGCAAGCGGTGCCTGAGCGGGGCGAAGGCGGACCGGCCGGCGGACGGCGGGGAGGTGGCGGCGGCGGTCGGGGCGTATCGGGTGGCGAGCGAGCGGCGGGCGCGGGCGGCGGAGGTGGCGGCGGCGCGGGCGGTCGAGCAGCGGAAGCGGGCGGGGGTGTGGGCGGCGTTCGCCGTCACCGCCGTCGTCCTGGCCGCGGCCGTCGGCAGCGGCTGGCTGTGGGTGCGGGCGGAGCGGCAGGCGGAGCAGGTACGGGTGCAGGAACACGCCCTGCGGGAGACGGCGACCAAGGTGTCCGACACCTGCGTCACCCTGGCCTACCGGATGCTCGACAAGTGGCGGATCGCCGACGCCCAGCAGGACCTGAAGCTGTGCGATCAACTGGTCGGCGATGACCTGCCGCCGGTCGCGGCCGGCCGGTTGGCCGCCGCCCAGCGGGACGCCGCGTTCGCTGCCCGCCTGGACGCCATCCGCAGCCGGTTCCACCCGGCCGATTACGACGGCCCCCCGGAGCCGTACCACGTTTACGCCCGCCGCGAGTACCAGACGGCGTTCCGCGAGTACGGGTTCGACAACCTGTTCGGCGATGCGCCGGCCATCGTCGCCCGGCTGAAGGCGTCACCCGTCGCCCGCCACTTGCTCGCCGCCCTGGACAACTGGATGTTCAACGAGCCGGACACGGTGACGCGGACGCTGCTGTGGGCCCTCACCACCGGGGTCGGGAAGGAGGCGTGGCGGCCGAAGGTGGCCCTCGAGTGGCGGACGCCGGAGGCGGTGAAGCAGTTGCTGGCCGACACCCCGCCGGCCGACCGCACCCCCGCCCTGTACGACTTCGTCGGCAGTCGGCTGGAGTTCCTGGAGCCGGACAAGGACACCGGCCGGCCGGTGTTCGTGCAAGGGCACACCCAGCACCCGGACGACCCGTGGCTGTACTACAAGTTGGCCATCGCCAGCCTCAACCGACGGGATTACCTGCGGGCGGTGACCGCCCTCCGCACCATGCTCGCCATCCGCCCGGAGTCCGCGTACGCCTGGCGGCTGCTCGCCTGGACGTACCGGGCGCAGGGGTCCGGGTACCGCCCGCAGTCGGCGGCCGCCGCCGAGAAGGCCGTCGCCCTCGCCCCGGCCGACTGGCGGGCGCACCTCGAACTCGCCCTCGCCACCTTCCCGACCGACCGCGAGCGGGGGCGGGCGGCCTACGCCAAGGCCGCCGAACTCGCCCCCACCAACCCGTGGCCGTTCCGCTCCCGCGGGCAGAGCGAGCTGTTCGCCCTCCAGTTCGCCGAGGCGGCCGCCGCCTACCGCGAGGCCGTCCGCCGCGAGCCGAAGCAGCGGCAAGATTTCGTGTACGCCGGACACGCCGCCATCGGCGTGGGCGACTGGGGCGGGGCGGACGAGGCGTACCGCGGGGCGCTCAAGCGGAACGCGAAGGACAAAACCGCCCTGTGGGGGGCGGCCATCCTGGCGGTGCGAACCGGCGACCGCGACCAGGCAGTCGAACTGGCCACTTCCGCCGGCAAGCCGGGGCCGGTCGAACAACTGCACGAGGGGTACGTCACTCACCTGCTGAACACCGGCAACCCGGCCGTCGCCGCCGCCATGTGGGCCGCGGCTTCCACCGAGCACACAAACGACCCGCACGCCGCGTTCGTCCTCGGCCTGATCCACTTCAAGCAGAACCGGTTCGCCGACGCCGCCCGCGAGCTGGCCCGCGCCGACGCCCTCGGCCGCACCGCCGACGTCAACTGGCCGTACCCGACCGCCAAATGGGCCGCCGCCGCCGCCAAAGCACCTCCGGCGAAGTGACCT
>CANJKY010000358.1 GCA_947474875.1 Gemmataceae bacterium | reverse complement strand
CGCGGCTACATCACTTCTGCATGATCGGCAGGTAGTTGTTCGGCAGCTGCAGGATGATGCACGCCATGGCGGTGGCGTAGGCCGAGCCGAAGAAGTCGCTCCACCCGCCGCCCTGTTCGCGGCGAAGCAGCAACTCGTTGCGGATGGCCGGGTACCACTCGGCCCAGTAGTTCCCGCCGGCCGTCCACATGGCGAGGGCGGCGTAGTACTGACCGTAGAAGTAGTGTTCCTGGCGGATATCGAACCCGCCGCGGTTGCCCCGCGGCAGGTACCGCATCAGGTACCGCAGCCCCTTCTCCACCACCGGGTCGTCGTAGACGCCGGCGCTGTACAGCCCGACCACCGCCGCCGCCGACCGCGGGAACAGCGACCCGGACCCGGACTGCCCCTTGATGTACATGAACCCGCCGTCCGGCAGTTGGCACCCCTTGATGTACTCCACGCACTTGTCCACCACCGCCTTGTCCACGTAGATGCCGGCGTTCTTCGCCGCCCGCAGGGCCATCAGCTGAGCCACCGTGACGGACACGTCGTCCTGCTCGGTCGCCCGCGGCTCGTACCGCCACCCGCCCTTGCGGTTCTGCGCCTTCACCGTCACCGCCACCGCCTTCTCCAACATGTCGCGGGCTTTCGCCTGTTTGTCCGGGTCCGGCAGGGTGCCGTGGACCTCGGACAGGAACAGGGTGGAGAACCCGTGCTGGTAGATGGCCCCGTGCCCGGCCGTGTCGGCGTTCTGCAGGTACCCGACCGGGGCGGCCGTCCGCCCGCGGTTCACGATGTAGTCCACCGCCCGGCTCACCTGCTTGCCGAACCGCCCGCGGCCGGGGTGGTGCCCGCCGGACAACAGCGCCAGCCCGGCCAGCGCGGTGACCGCCGCGTTCGCCGTGTTCCCCCCCATGCGATCGCCGAACGACCCGTCGTTCGCCTGCGACTGGGCCAAGAACTGCAGCCCGCGGTCGATGGCCGACTGCGTCTCGGGGGAGATGAAGTCGTCCGGCGACCGCGGACCGGCCGGGTCAGCCGCCCGGCCGAGCAGGGTGAGCAGTCCGCCAGTACCGGCGACGGCGGCGGTGCGGAGGAACCGGCGGCGGGAACGGTCGGTCATCGGTCGCTCACTTCCGGGGGGTGCCCTTTTCCCGCTCGGCGATGTTGGAATAGTACTGCTTGAGCAGCTCGCTGTACTGCGGCATGAACTGCTCGCGGTACGACTGCATGGCCTGCTGCCGCAGCTTCTCCGGCAGGTGGCCCCACACCCGCTTGCTGAACGGGTCGTCCAGCGGCAGGTCCGGGGTCATCTTCCCGCCGCCCTTGCCGCCCTGGGCGCCGGCGGTCTGCGGGGTGCCACTGCCGGTCGGGTCGTTCGCCCCGCCCGTCGGCTGGCCCTGACCCATCGGCTTATCCGGCTTCCCGCCGTCTCCCATCGGCTGTTGCTGTTGTTGACCGGCACCACCCATCGGCTGCTGTTGCTGCTGCCCCTGCCCGCCGCTGCCCCGCTGCTTGCGACCGGAACCGCCGCCCCCCTTCCCCCCCCCGCCCATCGGAGGAGGAGACCCGCCCCCGCCACCCCCTCCGCCCGTTGGAGCAGGGGGCGGACCGCCGCCACCCCCTCCACCTCCACCTTGGGGCGGCGGGTTCTCGTTCTGCTTGAGCAGCGAGTCGATGTCGCGGAGCAGTTGGTCCTGCTGTTTGCGGGTGTCCTCGCCGGTGTCCGTATCCTTCAACCGGTCGCCGACCGCCTTCGCCGTCTGGGTGATCCGTTCGATCGTCTTGAGCGGGTCGTCGTCGGCCGCGGCCGGCGGTGGGGCGTCCGGCTTCGGCTCGGCCGGCTTGTCGTCGCCCGGCGGGAGCAAGCCGGGGGCCACCCGCGGGATCGGAGGAACGATCGCCCACGCCGAAGTGGGGAGCGCGAGGCACGCGGCCAGCAGCAGCCGTCTCATTGGTCGATCCCCCCTTGCAACATCTTCTCGAACGCCGGCTTGATCTTCTCGAACAGGTCGGCCACCTCTCGCTGGGCTTTCTCCAACTCGTCCAGTTCCTCGCGGTCGTCGTCGGTCAGCTTGGCCCGGTCCGGGTGGACCCTGTCGAACTCGCGGGTGCGGTCGTTCAGGTCGGCCTGGAGTGCCCGCAGCGCCTTCAGTTGGGCGATCGGCGGCACGCCGCCGTTCTGCTTCCCGCCGCCCGGCGGCATACCGCCCTCGCCTCCGCCGCCCGGTGGCATGTCACCGCCGCCTTGCCCGCCACCGTCCTTCTTCTGATCCTTCGGGTCGTCCTTGAGCGAGTTGAGCAGCAGGTCGATCCGCCGCAGGGCGGTGCGGAGCGGGCGGCGGGTGCGGTCGTCGGCCGCGGCCTCCGCCTTCTCGTCCAGCGCCTCGCCGATCAGCCCGAGGGAGTCCGACTTCCGCTCGCCGAACCGCTTGCCGGCCGTGGCGGTCAGGTCGGCCGCCTGGTCCACCAGTTGCTTGAACACGGTCAGTTCGGCCAACTCCTTCTCGGCGAACTGCCTCAGTTCATCCGCCACCGCCTTCGCCCGGTCCTCCAGATCGCCAAGGCTGACGCACTTGGCCCGGTCCCACCCGGCCTGCTTAAGCACGTCCGCCTGGATGCGGGCGGCCTCGTCGTCCGTCGCCTTCAGCCGCTCGCGGAGACCCTTCAGCCGCTCGGTCAGCTCAGCCCGCTTCTCCTGAGCGAGCTTGTCCTGGTCCTGCTGCCGGTCCTGGTCGAGTTTCTTGACGGACTCCTCGATCCGGTCGAGCGCGTCCTGTTGGGCCTGCTCGGGCGCCTTGCCCTGCTCCAGGTCGGCCTTCGCCCCCTCCATCTGCTCGGCCGCGTCGCGGAGCTTCTGGGCCGCCTCCGGCTCCCGCTCGCGGGTCAGCTTCTCGGCCGCCTGTTCGGTCTTCTCCTTCAGCTTCTCCTGCTCGCGGGCCAGCTTCTTCAGCGCCTCCTCCCGCTTCACCGGGTCGTCCATCTTCTCCGCCTGCTTCACCTTCTTGTTAAGTTCGTCCTGTTGCTCGGCCAGCTTGTCCACCTCGTCGGCCAGGTCCTTCTTCTTCTTCAACTGGTCGCCGTCCTCGGGCTTCTCGGCGAGCGACTGGGCGAGCTGGTCGAGCCGCTGGCCGGCCGACTTCTGCGCCTCGGCCGACTGGGCGGGGTTGTTCTGCTGGAGTTCGTTCCCGGCCCGCCGCAGGTCGTTCACCAGATCCTGCCCGCCGGCCTTCTGCACGGCCGAACGGAGGGCGTCGGCCTCGGCCTTCTCCTTCGCCGCGTCCGCCTTCAGCGCGTCCGCCTCGGCCTGCATCTTGTCGGCGTCACCGTTCATCGGCATCGGTGAACCGGCCGCCGACTTCGCCTCGGCCGCTTTCGCGTCCGCCTGGGCTTGCAGCCCGTCCGCCTTCGCCTGCTTCTCGTCGGCCAGCCGCTCGGCCTTGCTGATGATGCCGGCGGCGCGGTCGGCCAGCTGGTTGAACTGGTCACCCGCACGCGTTAGTTCGGCCTTGTCCGGCGGGGACAGCTTGTCCGCCGGCTTGCCCGGCTCAACCTTCTCGGCCGCCTTCGCCCCCTGCTCGCCGGCCTTGGTCAGTTCCTCCTTGAGTGCCCGCGCCTCGGACCGCACCTCGCCGGCCGCCGCCCACTGTTCCAGTTGCTTCAGCACCTGGTCCAGGTCGGCTTCCGCCGCCTGCTGCCGCCGCACCGCCTTCTTCAGGTCGTCGGCCACCTTCTTCGGGTCCGGCTGGCCGCCGGTCGCCGCCGTGTCCGCCTCCTGCTTGGCCGACGCGATGAGCGGTTCGGCCCGGTCCAGTTGCTGTTCGGCCAGCCGGGTGAGGTCGTCGGCCACCGCCTCCACCCGCTCGCCGGTGGTGGTCGGTGGTAGGTTGTTCGCCCGGATGGTGTCCTTGAGCAGTTGGGCCGCCCGCTCCAGCCCGTCCCGCGGGTCGGAGATGTCGTTCCGCACCGCCCGCTGCTCCCGTTCGGCCTGCCCGAGCTTGGCCGCGTCCGCCGGCGACAGTTGCCCGTCGGCCGCCGCCTTCGCCACCTCCTGCGTCCGCTCGCGGGCCTGCCGCTGCTGCTCCCGCACCTTCAGCAGCGGGGGCCGTAGCTTCGCCGCCTCCTGCTGGAGGATGGTTTCGAGCGACGACTTGTTCACGATCACCAGCGTCACCTCCTCGCGGCTGCGGCCCGGCTCCTTCAGCACCGTAACATCGTCGAAGTCGGTGGCGGCGGCGCGGACGGTGATGCGGTCGCCATCCACGGGTGCCGTGCCGTCCGGCTTGCGGAACAGGCTGATCGGGATGGTGGCCTGGGCGGTCGCGGTCAGTTGCTTCTCCCGCCGGGAGGCGGATGGCGGGCCGATGACCGCGGACAGCGGGGTGTCGAACGCCGGCAGGTCGAGCAGCAGGACTTCGCGGAACGGGGCGTCGGTGCCCACCCGGTATTCGAGGAACAACCGGCGGACGGCGAACGTGCGGTCCTCGCCGCGGGCCGACACGGTGACGGCCGCGGTCGGCAGGTACACCACCGGGTCTTTGCCGGCCAGCGGGCGGTCCAGGTACACCACCGGGGCCGGGTCCGGGGAGATGCGGAACTCGATCAGCCGGGTGCCGGTCAACCCGGTGTCGTCGGTGAACCGCAGGGTGTACAGGCCGGACAACTTCGGGATGAACTCGGCCGACAGCCGGGTGCCGCCGCGGTCCACCGTCAGCGGAATGTCCTCGCTCACGTCGTCGGCCAGCGCCTGGGCGGCGAGCGCGCCGAACCCGTCGGGGGTGGCAACAGCCGCCACCCCCGCGGCGGTGCGGAGCGGCGTGCGGTCCCACTGCGGCACGAGCACCGCCGACACCACCGGCCGGTCCACCCCGGCGGCGAACCGGATGCGGGTGCCGTGGACCGCCTCCACCGCCCCGGACCCGTCCGGCAGGTCGACGGCCGGCAGGTCGGTGTACGCCGGGAAGGTGGCGTGCATCTGCGGGGAGGCGCGGCCGTCCAGCGGCACCAGCTTCGGCGGCGGGGCGAGGGTGACGGCGTGCCACCCGGTTTCGGCGTCGTTCGCCCGGACGCGGAACTTGAAGCTGCGGGGGATGCGGTGGGCGTCCAGCCGCACGCCCACGTCCACCGTCTTCGCCGCCGGGCTGTCCGCCGTCACCGCCACGTGCT
>CANJKY010000357.1 GCA_947474875.1 Gemmataceae bacterium | reverse complement strand
TTGCCCACCTTGTACCCGTCGCCCTTCGCCCGCCCGGTGGCCTGCACCTGCTCCTCGGTCAGCCCCACGCTGGCGACTTCCGGCCAGATGTAAATGGCGCTTGGGATGCAGTCGTAGTTCAGGTGCGGCTTGTGCCCGGCTAATATCTCGGCGAACGCCACCCCCTCCTCGCTCGCCTTGTGCGCCAGCATCGGCCCGTCGATCAGGTCGCCGATGGCGGATACGCCGGGCACGTTGGTGCGGAACTGCTTGTCCACCGGGATCTTGCCGGTCTTCTTGTCGTACTGCACGCTGGCCTCATCGAGGCCCAGCCCGGCGGTGTACGGCCGCCGCCCGACCGCCACCAGCACCTTGTCGCCCGTGAACTTCATCTCCTTGCCGTCCTTCGCCTGGGCTGTCACGGTCACGCCGGTGTCGCCGAGCACGCCGTTGCCGACCTTCGCCCCCGTCACCTTCGTGTCCAGGTGGATCTGGAACCCCTGCTTGGTCAGGAGCTTGTGGACCTGGGTAGCCACCTCGCCGTCACAGATGGTGAGGATGCGGGGGAGGAACTCGATCACCGTGACTTCCGACCCGAGCCGCCGCCACACCGACCCGAGTTCCAGCCCGATGTACCCCCCGCCGACGACGATCAGGTGCTTGGGCACCGCGTCGAACGTCAGCGCCTCGGTACTGCTCACCACCGTCTTGCCGTCGAACTTGAGGAACGGCAGTTCGGTGCTCTCGCTGCCAGTGGCGAGCAGGACGTGCTCCGCTTCGAGTTGCGTCTTGGCGCCGTCGGCCGCCGTCACCTCCACCTTCCCGCCGCCGAGCAGCTTGCCGGTGCCGTACACCGGCGTCACCTTGTTCTTCTTGAACAGCATGGCGATGCCGCCGGTGAGCGACTTCACCACCCCGTCCTTCCGCTTCATCATCTCACCCAGGTCGAGGCTCACGTCGCCGACCTTGATGCCGTGCTTCGCCAGCTTGTGCCGCGTCACCTCGTACAGCTCGGAGGAGTCGAGCAGGGCCTTGCTCGGGATGCAGCCGACGTTCAGGCACGTGCCGCCCAGGGCGTTCCCCGCCCGCTTCTCGACGCACGCCACCCTCTTGCCGAGTTGGGCGGCGCGGATGGCCGCCACGTACCCGCCCGGCCCGGCGCCGATCACCACGAGGTCGTACTTGTCTGCCATGTTCGCTCCGAAGAAGAATGAACCACAGAGGCACAGAGACACCGAGAAGACAGGGGCAGAGATCTTGATGAACTCTGTCTTCCATGCCTTCTCGGTGTCTCTGTGCCTCTGTGGTTAACTTTCGCCTCACACTCCGAACAGCATCCGCTCGGGGTTCTCCAGGCACTCCTTGATCCGCACCAGGAACTGCACCGCCTCACGGCCGTCGAGCAGCCGGTGGTCGTAGCTGAGCGCCAGGTACATCATCGGGCGGATGACGATCTGGTCGTTCACCACCACCGCCCGCTTCTGGATGGCGTGCATGCCCAGGATGGCCGTCTGCGGCGGGTTCAGGATGGGGGTGCTGAGCATGCTGCCGAAGATGCCGCCGTTGGTGATGGTGAACGTGCCGCCCTCCAGGTCTTTCATCCCCACCTTGCCGTCGCGGGCCCGCTTGGCCACGTCCGCGATCTGCTTCTCGATGTCGGCGAACCCGAGTTGGTCGGCGTCGCGGATGACCGGCACCATCAGCCCCTTCTCGGTGCTGACGGCCACGCCGATGTCGTAGAAGTGCTGCTGCACGATGTCCGGCCCGTCGATGCGGGCGTTCACCACCGGGAACGCCTTGAGCGCCTCGATGGCCGCTTTCACGAACACGCTCATGAACCCGATCTTCACCCCGTACTTCTTCTCGAACCGCTCGTTGTACTTCGCCCGCAGGTCCTGGATGGCCGACATGTCGGCCTCGTTGAACGTGGTGAGCGTGGCGGTGGTGTTCTTGCTGTCCAACAGCCGCTCGGCGATCCGCTTGCGGATCATGCTCATCGGCTGGCGGGTCTCGCGGACGCCAGCCTCCCGCGGCATCTGAATCGGCACCACCTGGGCGGTCACGTTCGCCAGGCTCTTGTCCGCCGGCTTCGGGCCGTTCTTCTCGGCGGGCTTCGTCTCGGCCGGTGTGCCGGCCAAGTGGGCCAGCACGTCCTCCTTCGTGATCCGCCCGCCGGGGCCGGTGGCCGGCAGCTTCGCCGGGTCGAGATCCTTGTCGCGGATGGCGGCGGCGGCGGCGGGAGAGGCACGCACTTCGGGCGAGCGGGGGGCGTCAGCCCCCCGAGTCTCGGGGGGTTGACGCCCCCCGCTCGCCGGGGTCGGCTCGGCCTTCGTCGCCGGGGCGGCGGCCGGGTCCACGTTCGCCACTGTCTGCCCGACCTTCACCACCTCGCCGGCCTGAACCAGAATTTTCAGCAAACCGGCCGACGGCGACGGCACCTCGACGGTCAGCTTGTCCGTCTCCAGCTCGAACACGTTCTGGTCGGTCTTCACCGCCGCCCCGTCGGCCACCAGCCAGCGGGCGATCCGCCCCTCCGTGACCGCATCTCCGGCCGACGGGACCACCACTGCGACTGCCATGACCGACCCCTGATAGCGGAACGAACCCCGGCCGGGGTTCGGCGTCTGCCTGCGTGTTCGCATTGTACATGCGGCGGGCGGACGGCGACCGCGGTCGTAAACTACCCGTTGACCTCTCCGCCCGAACTGCTGATGGGATCGACATGCCCCGCGTCTTCATCGCCGACACGCTGGAAGCCAGTGGCATCGAACAGCTCACCGCCGCCGGCATCGAAGTGGACAACCGTCCCGGCCTGAAGGGGGGCGAACTGCGGGACGCGCTGCGGAGTGCCGACGCGGTCATCGTCCGCAGTGCCACCAAAATCACCGCCGACCTGCTGAGCGACCCCGGCAAGCTGCGGGCGGTGGCCCGCGCCGGGGTGGGGGTGGACACCATCGACGTGGAGGCGGCCACCCGCAAGGGGGTGGTGGTGATGAACACGCCGGGCGGGAACACCGTGTCGGCGGCCGAGCACACCATCGCGCTCATGTTCGCCCTCAGCCGGCACATCCCCGCCGCCGACGCCACCATGCGGGTGGGCAAGTGGGACCGGAACAAGTACCTGGGCACGCAGCTCACCGGCAAGACGCTCGGGGTGATCGGCCTCGGGCGGATCGGCCGGGAGGTGGCCCAGCGGGCCATCGGGCTGGGCATGCAGGTGCTGGCGTTCGACCCGTTCGTCACCCCGGCGAAGGTGGCCGAACTCGGGTACGACGCGGCAACCGGCATCGACGACATGCTGCCGCGGGTGGACTACCTGACCGTCCACGTGCCGCTGACGGAGGAGACGCGGGGGCTGATCTCCGGCCCGCAACTGGCGCGGATGAAGCGGACGGCGCGGGTGCTGAACGTGTCCCGCGGGGGCATCTACGACGAGCCGGCGCTGGCCGAGGCGCTGAAGACCGGGGTGATCGCCGGGGCCGGCATCGACGTGTTCAGCACCGAACCGCCGCCACCGGACAACCCGCTGCTCACGGCTCCGAACGTGGTGCTCACCCCGCACCTCGGCGCGTCAACCGTGGAGGCGCAGGAGAACGTGGCGGTGGAGGCGGCGCAACTGCTGGCCGACTTCCTGCTGCGGGGCATCGTGGCGAACGCGGTGAACATGGCCGCCCTCGACCGGGCCGAACTGGACGCCCTGCGGCAGTACGTCGAACTGGCCCGGCGGCTCGGCCTGCTACACGCCCAGATGGCGCAGGGGCAACTCCGCCGGGCGACGCTCACGTACAAGGGCGAGCTGGCGTCGAAGAAGACCAAGCTGCTGACCGCCGCGTTCACCGCCGGGCTGCTCGAGAGCCGGCTGGCCCAGGGGGTGAACCTGGTGAACGCCGAACTGATCGCCCGCGAGCGGGGGATCGAGATCGTGGAGGCGAGCAGCCCGCGGAAGGGCGACTTCGCGTCGCTCATCACCGCCGAGGTGGAGACGGACAAGAAAGCGTACACCGCGTCCGGCACCCTGTTCGGCGACCAGTACCCGCGGCTGGTGCAGCTCGGGCCGTACCGCCTGGAGAGCTACCTGGACGGCACCCTGTTCGTGTTCACCCACCGGGACGTGCCGGGGCTGATCGGGTTCGTGGGGAACATCTTCGGCAACCACAACGTGAACATCGCCGCCATGACCGTCGGGCGGGCGGGGAAGACGGCCGGCGGGGAGGCGATCGGGGTGCTCAACCTGGACAGCGTGCCGCCGGACGAGGCGGTGAGCGCGGTGCGGGGGCACCCGAGCGTGTCCAGCGTGTCGGTGGTGAAGTTGCCCCCGCCGGGGGAGTTGCCGAGCTGGTTGCGGTAGCGAAATCACCCGGGCGGCGGACGCCCGGTTGCGGGCAAGAACCGTCGGACCTGGCCTGAGTCGCTACCGGCCGCACGGGTGAGGCCGTCCGGGGTGAACGCCACCGCCGGCAACCTATCGATCCCCTATCCGTACTGGCGGAGCGGTTCCCAGGTGGTGGTGGCGAACAGCCGCCCGTCGGGGGAAAATGCGTAGCGGTGTGATTTTCGCCGGAGGAGTTGGCCCGGGTGATGGCGGGCTGGTTGAATCTCGACGTGTCGTGGAGAGGACTACGACGAGTTGGCGGCGTGGGTCGAGCGTGCGGCGACATTCGTGCGAACAGTGCCGCCGAAGTGACGCTCGATTGCTGCACCGGGGCTACCCCGACCTGAAGGCGGACAAGGCGGTAGTCCTGCACAAGACCGCCTGCTTCGCCTCCTTTGGCGCGATGGAGAACTGACGGCGGTTGGCCGGATGTACGAGGCGTAAGACGTGGCGGCAGGCTCGGTAGTACCTCTCCTACGACGTACCAAGCAGGAGAGGCCGATGGCGAAGCTGTTCGACGAGTTCCGGCTGAAGGACGTGACCCTGCGGAACCGCATCGCCGTTTCGCCGATGTGCCAATACTCCTCCGACGACGGGTTCCCGAGCGACTGGCACCTCGTTCACCTCGGCTCCCGTGCTGTCGGCGGGGCGGGGCTGGTGGTCGTCGAAGCCACGGCGGTGTCGCCCGAAGGCCGTATCAGCCCGGCGGACAGCGGCCTCTACCACGACGCCCACGTCGAGCCGTTCGCCAAGATCGCCCACTTCTTGAAACAGCACGGGGCTGTTCCCGGCATCCAACTCGCCCACGCCGGGC
>CANJKY010000356.1 GCA_947474875.1 Gemmataceae bacterium | reverse complement strand
GGGGAGGCGGGCGTCGCCATCCGCGTGCTGGAGACGTCGTCGTTCACCATCGAGCAACTGTTCCACGCCCGGTACTACGGGCTGGTGGAGAGCGTCGGGGTGACCGACTCGGTGACCGCGGTGCCGGGCGGCGGGGCGCTGTTTTACAACGGCCAGGCCCAGCCCCTGGGGGCGACGGTGGCCGTGTCCGATTACTTCTCGGTGGTCAACCGCTGGGTCGGCGGGGCGGGCGGGTTGCGGGTCAACTGGTCGGCCGGCCGGGTGCTGGTGTCGGTCAGCGGGCGGCTGGGGGTCGGGGCGATCATGACCACCCTGACCGCGGACGGGGAGACGCGACTGACCGGCACGGCGGCGGACGGCAGCATCCGCACCGGGGTGTTGACCGCCGGCCGGCAGACGCTGCGGGTCTCCGACGTGGACCTGTCGTTCGCCCCGGAGGTGGGACTGCGGCTGGGCTACCGGCTGACCGACCACATCACCGCCAACGTCGGGTATCAGTACCTGTACATGTCGAACGTCCCCCGGGTGGAGCAGCAGATCAACCGGAACGTGGACCCGACGCGGGTACCGTCCGGCCAGAACTTCGGGGCGGCGGGTGCCCCCCTCGGCAAGCTGGAGGTTCAGCGCGGGTACTACTGGATGCACGGGTTGGCCGTCGGGCTGACGTTCAGCTTCTGACCCCCGGACGTGGCACACTCGGCACGGCAGCGGATACATCCGCTGCCGTTCGCCGTTTCCGGTGGTCACCTACATCTCTGATACACCTCACCCGCCGAAAGTTTCGCGGCGACGCCCCTTGCTGTGTAACAAAGGTGTGAGACGGCGGTGAGGGCGGCCACGGTTCGAGCGGAACCTGCTGGCCCCGAAAGGATGTCGGTCGAGATCTGTCTGTGCAAAGTCAGGTGTCATCGCGGACGGGCCGGTCAACACGGTGATCTGTCCGGCGAATTCACTTCCCGGCCCACACTTGCACCAGTTCGACGCACACCCGCACTGCCGCCTCCATTTCCTCCAGGCACGTCCACTCCAGCGGCGAGTGGAAGTTGTGCTCGCCGGTGCTCAAGTTCGGTGTCGGCAGGCCCATCTCGGTCAACCGGCTGCCGTCGGTGCCGCCGCGGATGCTCTTCTGGGCCGGGGTCAGCCCGGCCCGCTTCGTCGCCTCGATCGCATTCGGGATGGCCCGCGGCTCCTTGCCCATGCCGTCCCGCATGTTGCGGTACTGGTACGCCACATCTACCCGCACCTTCGCCTTCGGGTGTGCCGCCTCGATCTCCCGCCCGAACCCCCGCAGCATGTCCGCGTACTCGGCCAACTTCGGCGTGTCGAAGTCGCGGAGCAGGCAGTGGATCTTCACCTCACCGACACCGCCCTCGATGATGTACGGGTGGACGAACCCGTCCATTCCCTCGGTGGTCTCGGGCGAGAGCGACCCCTGGGGCAGTTTCGCCAGGAACTCGCCGGCCAGCTTCACCGCGTTCAGCATCCGGTCCTTGGCGAGCGCCGGGTGGATGTTCACCCCGCTGATCGTCACCGTCGCCTTGTCCGCGCTGAACGTCTCCCCCTCGATCTCAGCGGTGCCGGCACCGTCGAGGGTGTACGCCACGTCCGCCCCGAGTTCCTTCAGGTCGACGTGGTTCACCCCCTTGCCGATCTCCTCGTCGCAGGTGAAGCACACGCGGACCGACCCGTGCGGGAGGGCCGGGTTCTCCACCAGCGCCTTCGCCAGCTCCATGATGACCGCGACCCCGCACTTGTCGTCCCCGCCGAGCAGGGTGGTGCCGTCGGTGGTGATGATGGTCTTGCCGACCAGGGCGTTCAGTTCGGGCGAGTCGGTGGTGCGGATCACCTTCGACGGGTCGCCCGGCAGCACGATGTCCCCGCCGGGGTAGTTGCGGATTACCTGCGGCTTCACGTCTTTTGCCGTCGTCTCCGGCGACGTGTCGACGTGGGCGACGAACGCAACGGTGGGCACCCCCGGCACGTTCCCCGGCACGGTGGCGTACACGATGCCGTGTTCCGTCTGGTAGGCGTCTTTCAACCCCAGCGCGAGCAGCTCGTCGCGGAGCATCTTGCCCAGCACGATCTGGTTCGGGGTGCTGGGGTAGATTGTGCTCCGCTCGTCCGCCATCGTGTCGATGCGGACATAGCGGAGGAAGCGGTCAAGCAGCGTGGACATGTCGGCGATCCGTTAGGGCTTCAAATCGAATCGGTGTCGGACATGCTCTTTGTACCCGGTACGGCTCGCAGGGCGGAGGATGTGATGACTTGTAGACTGGCTGACCTGACGACGCCGACCTGCGGGCACAGCGGTCGGAGCGTGCATCCCTCGCACTGCGGCTTGCGGGCGTGGCACACCTGCCGGCCGTGGTAGATGAGTCGGTGGCTGAACCGCGTCCATTCCGCCTGCGGAACCAGGGAATTCAGCACTTTCTCCACCTTCACCGGGTCGGTGTGGCGGGTCAGCCCGAGCCGGCGGCTGAGCCGGCCGACGTGCGTGTCCACGGTGATGCCGGTGATGCCGAAGGCATCGCCGAGCACCACGTTCGCCGTCTTCCGTCCCACGCCCGGCAGTTTCACCAACTCGTCCTGCACCGCCGGCACCTGCCCGCCGTGGTCGCGGACCAGAATGGTCGCCATGCCGTGCAGGTTCTTCGCCTTGGTGCGGAAGAACCCGACCGACTTCACGAACGGGATGATCTGGTTGACGGTGGCGGCGGCCATCGCCTCGGCCGTCGGGAAGCGGGCGAACAGGGCGGGCGTCACCTTGTTCACCTGCACGTCGGTGCATTGAGCGGACAGGATGGTGGCGACGAGCAACTGGAACGGTGTCTCGAAATTCAGCGCGATCCGGACTTCCGGGTACAGCCGTTCGAGTTCGGCCATGAGCAGCGGCACCCGCTGCGGGGCGGGCGGGAACTTCGGGCGGGGGGCGGGCATGGCAATGGCAGTAGGGGGGTCAAACGGTCACGAGCGACCGGAGTGGCACGGATTGTCGCACACATTCAACATGGCAGCCGATGTCGGTGAGCCACTGCGAAACGGAAGCGAGGGCGTCCGGCGTGCTGTCGTCGTGCGAAACCAGCGTGGCCGAATCGTCGTCTGCCTCTAGGCCGACGACGCGGCCGGGGCGGGCGGCCAGACGCAGCACGCGGGGCAGGGCGGCCGGCGGTACGGCGAGGATCGCCCGCGGCGGCAGATCACGCTCGACGAACCCGGCGGCGCTCACCGCGGACGAATCGATGTAAACCAGGTCCCCGCTAACCGTTTCGGCATCCGGGTGGACGGAGACGCGGGCGGCGGCCTGCTCCGCTTCGAGCGGGGTGAGCCGCCCACGGCGGATGGCGTCTGTGAACTCGCACGGCTGGTCGCCGCAGATGCGCACGCGGGTTCCCCGCATGGCGAATGCGCTTGCCACATCCCTGATTTTCAAGCCATTTCCGACCAATCCGACGGAGGTGAGCGGCTGAATCGGGTTCAGTGCGTCGCCCACTTCCGGCTCAAACGGCGGTACCGTGCCGGCATGAACTGCGATCCGAAACCGGCGGCGTTCGTCTGCCAGGCCCGCGGCTTCGTTCCGGAACCAGTCTCGCCAGTTTGGTTTGCGCTTCCGCGGGCCACGCTGCTGGCGGTCGAGCCACGCCCGCAGTTCGATCTTCGCCCGCCGCTCGCAGAACGCCTTGTCGAACACCCCCAGCCGCGCCGCTTCGCGGGCCGTCCACCGGCCCGACGCGAACCGCTCCGTGGTTCGCCGGCCGAGGAGCGTGGTCAACCGACTGTGGCCGCCCCAGCACGTCGGCAGGTCGCCGAAGCCGACCCACGCATCCGGGCCGGTGACGGCGAGGCGATGGTCGCACGCCAGCGCCAGTTCCAACCCCGGTCCGAGGCACGGCCCGTGGATGAACGCCACCGACACGAACGGGGCGTCGCGGAGGGCGGTCAGCACCCGTTGACCGGTGGCGGCGAACGCGGCGGTGTCAATGTCGGTGACGAGCGACCGGAGCGCACCTGTGTCGAACCCGCCGCAGAACCCGCCGGGCTTCGCGCTGCGGACGACCAGGATTTCGATCGCCGGGTTCCGCCGCACCGCCTCGACCGCGCACCCGACTTCACGCAGCCGGGCAGCCGACAGCGGGTTCACCGGCGTACCGGGGAAGTCGAGCCACAGGGTGGCGATGCCGTCGTCGGCGGTCACGCGAACGTGTTCAGACTCGTGGAGCATCCGTGCGTCTCGAAGGGCTGCTGATATCGTCGGGGGGTGTCCGGCGGGGGTCAAGGGGAAGTCGTACAACAGCCCGGACTCCGGAGGCCACCATGAGCGTGCTGTTGCAGTCCGACGTACACGGGTTCCCCGTCCGCCGCGGCAAGGTGCGGGACGTGTACGATCTCGGCGACCGGCTGGCGATCGTGGCCACCGACCGCATCTCGGCGTTCGACTGGGTGATGCCCACCGGCATCCCCGGCAAGGGCGAGCTGCTCACGGCCATGAGCCGGTTCTGGTTCGCCAAACTGGGCGTGCCCAACCACCTCGTGCCGGACGAGGCGGCTGCATTGCCCGAGCCGTTCCGCCCGCTGGCCGCGCGGACCATGCTGGTGGTGAAGACGAAGGTGGTGCCGTTCGAGTTCGTCGTGCGTGGCTACCTCGCCGGCAGCGTGTGGAAGGAGTACCGCACGCAGGGCACCGCGTGTGGGGTGCCGCTCCCGCCTGGGCTGCCAAACTTTAGCAAGCTGCCCGCACCCGTTCTCACGCCGGCCACCAAGGCCGAAACCGGGCACGATGAAAACGTGACGTTCGAGTACATGGCTAACGCCATCGGCACCGAGTTGGCCGATGACCTCCGCCGCCGCACTCTGGACGTATACACTCGCGCCGCCGAGTTCGCCGTAACCCGTGGGCTGATTCTCGCCGACACCAAACTCGAATGGGGAACGCTGCCGAGCGGTGAGGTCATCCTGATCGACGAGGTGCTGACGCCGGACAACTCCCGCTTGTGGGACGGTCAAGCCTACCGCCCCGGCGTGACCCCGCCGTGCTTCGACAAGCAGTACTTCCGCGACTGGGTGGAAACGACCGGGTGGGACAAGAACAGCCCGCCCCCGCCGATTCCGCCCGACGTGGTGGCAACAATCGCCACTAAGTACCGCGAGGCTATGGACCGACTGACCCGCCCCCTGTAGCCGGG
>CANJKY010000355.1 GCA_947474875.1 Gemmataceae bacterium | reverse complement strand
TTCACCACCTTGTCCGCCCACCAGTACACCACCTGCTCCTCGTCGGTGGCCGGGCGGGTGGGGTTGGCGATGACCAGCGGGGTGCGTCCCTCGTCGATGAAGATGCTGTCCGCCTCGTCCACGATGGCGTAGTTGAGCGGCAGCTCCGCCCGCTGCACCCGCGGGTCCTGCCGCTTGCCCCCGCCGCCGGTCCACGCCGCCCAGAACGGGGACGCCGCCGCCTGCCCGCCCCGCAGCTTCATCCGGTCCCGAAGGAAATCGAACCCGAACTCGCTGCCGGTGCCATAAGTGATGTCGCACCGGTAGGCGTGCTGCCGGTCCATGTCCTCCAGCTTCTGCTGCAGGCAGCCGACGGACATGCCGAGCAGCGAGTACACCGGCCCCATCTCCTCCGCGTCCCGCTTGGCCAGGTAGTCGTTCACCGTAGTGACGTGGACGCCCTTCCCGGGCAGCGCGTTCAGGTACGCCGGGGCGATGGCGCACAGCGTCTTCCCCTCCCCGGTGGCCAGTTCCACCAGCCCGCCGAAGTGCATCACCACCCCGGCTGCCAGTTGCACGTCGAACGGCTGGTACCCGTGGACGCGGCGGATGGCGGCGCACGCCAGCCCGAACGCCTCGGGGATGTACCGGTCCAGGCTCACCCCGCCCCGGCACCGCCCGCGGAGGGCCATGCTGGCCGTCTTCATGTCCTCGGCGTTCAGGGTGAGGAACCGGGCTTCGAAGTCGCGGATCTTGGGGATGAGCAGGGCCGCCTTCGCCAGCCGGCGGGACCACGGCGGGCCGATCGTCGCCATCGTCCGGCAGTACGGGTCGGACCCGAGGCGGCCGGGCACGTTGGCGATCTTCGGGGCGGCGGTGGGCAGCGACCGATCCGCATACGGGTCGGCCGGCAGCAGTTCGAGGATGTCGTCGGCGGCGGCGCTCACGGCGGTCTCCGGCGGGAGGTGCGGACATTCTACCCCATTCCCTCAGGAGCGGGAGTCCGGCTACTGACCGCCTACAATACGCCTCCGCACACGGAGGCCGTCGCATGAGCCAGCAGCCCCCCGCCCCGGACACCCCGTTCGAGTCGTTCCTCAAGACCGACGCCAGCGGCCGGCCGCTGGACGACATCGCCCAGTACGTCGCCCAGATCCGCGAGGTGGCGGACAAGCTGGTGTCGGACGGGGCGAACCGGGCCGACTCGAAGCTGCTGGCCTCGGCACTGAAGGAACTGCGGCACTGCTTCCGGGTGTTCGCCGCCTACCGCGGCACCCGCAAGGCCACCGTGTTCGGTTCCGCCCGCACCCGCCCGGAGCACCCGGCGTATCAGGCGGCAGTCGAGTTCAGCCAGCGGATGGTCGAGAGCGGGTGGATGGTCATCACCGGGGCGGCCAGCGGGATCATGGAGGCCGGGCACGTCGGCGCCGGCCGGGAGAAAAGCTTCGGGCTGAACATCCTGCTGCCGTTCGAGCAGGGTGCGAACCCGGTCATCAGCGGGGACGCCAAGCTGATGAACATGCGGTATTTCTTCACCCGCAAGCTGGCGTTCATCAAGGAGTCGGACGCGGTGGTGCTGTTCCCCGGCGGGTTCGGCACGCACGACGAGCTGTTCGAGACGCTCACCCTGGTGCAGACCGGCAAGTCGCACGTGTTCCCGATCGTGCTGGTGGACGAGCCGGGCGGCACGTACTGGAAGCGGTGGCAGGAGTTCGTCCAGCAAGACCTGCTCGCCCGCGGGTACATCTCCCCGTCCGACCTGCACCTGTACACCATCACCGACTCGGCGGAGGAGGCAGCGGCCGAGGTGACCAACTTCTACCGGGTGTACCACAGCATGCGGTACGTCCGCGGCGAATTGGTGATGCGGTTGACCGCCCGCCCGTCGGAGGCGTTGCTGGCTGCCATCCGCGAGCAGTTCGCGGATGTGCTGAGCGGCGGGACGTTCGAGGTGTGCGACGCCTTGCCCGAGGAGGACAACGAACCACTGTTGAAGGACATGCCGCGGCTCAAGTTCCGGTTCAACCGCCACAACCACGGCCGCCTGCGGCAGCTCATCGACCGGCTGAACGCGGAGGGGTGATTGCAGGATTTACACGACGTCGGGATTGCAAAAAGTACCGGCGGGATGGAGGGATTTGCAAGAAGTACCGGTTACCGAGTACATCGTGCAAACGGCGACTGCCCGATCCGAAATGACGTAACCCACACGCTTGCCGAGAGTTGAGCGGTAGATGCCATTGAACCGCGGCGATTGGCACACCCGCTGCTTTAGTTCCTTCCGCCGAAGCCGACCCCAACCGGCCCGGCCTCCCGGCGAGGCGATCCCCCCAACGAACGCCTCGCCGACCGGCTCGATGCCGACGACCATCCCCCCGGTCGCCGGCCACCATCCCCCCGGTGACGAGCCGGCCCCAAACTCGAAGAGTCCTCCCCCCGGACTCCTCGTTCCCCGCAACGGGTCGCTCACCATCCCCCCGGTGAGCGACCCGTTGTGCGTTTCGTCACTTGCGGCGGCGTGGCCGCGGCATTACACTTTCCCCATCACCCACCCGCAGGAATGGTGTGCCCGTGGCCGGCGTGTTCGCAGTGCGGTTCCCGCTGACGGCCGACAAAGCCGTCCGGCTCGCCGCTGCCTACGCCGCCAAGAAGATTCTTGCCGCCGCACCGTAACTTCCGGGTACCCGAGACACCACACCGTGCCGGCCCCGGAGATTCCCTCCGGGGCCGGTCGCATTTCCGAGAGGTTTTCATGCCACCCGCTCCGCTGCCCGTGTCCGACACCGCCCGCCGGACCACCGACTCGCCGATCAGCTACTTCATCCAGAAGGCGATCGAGACGAAGGGGCTGATCTCCCTGGCCGCCGGGCTGGTGGACGAGTCGCACTTTCCCACCGCGGAGGTGGCCGAAGCGGTGACGGGGATGATGGCCGACCCGGCCGCAGCGCGGGTGGCGCTCCAGTACGGCAGCACGCAGGGGCTGCCGGAACTCCGCGAGCGGGTTCTGAGCCGGGTGTGCGAGGCGGACGGGATCAAGCCGGCGGACCACAAGCTGAGCGCGAGCAACGTGGTGCTGACGACCGGCTCGCAGCAGATGCTGTACCTGCTCGGCGAGGTGCTGTTCAACCCCGGCGACATCGTCATCTGCGAGGCCCCGTCGTACTTCGTGTACCACGGCGTGCTGATGAGCAACGGGGTGAAGGTGCTGACCGTACCGATGGACGACGGCGGCATGAACCTGGACGCGCTGGAAGGGCTGCTGACGAAGCTCGACCGCACCGGTGAACTGGACCGCGTGCGGCTCATCTACACCGTGGACTACTTCCAGAACCCGACCGGGCTGAGCCTGGCGACCGACCGCCGCCCGCGGCTGGTCGAGATCGCCCGACAGTACAGCAAGAAGCACCGCATCCTGATCCTGGAAGACGCCGCGTACCGCGAGCTGCGGTACTCGGGCGAGGACCGGCCGAGCGTGAAGAAGTTCGACGACACGAACGAGTACGTCATCTACACCACCACGTTCTCCAAGCCGTGCGCGCCGGGGCTGAAGACCGGGTACACCATCCTGCCGTCCGAACTGGTGTCGCCGGTGTGCCACCTGAAGGGCAACCACGACTTCGGATCAAACAACCTGAGCCAGCACATCCTCAACCGGCTGATGGCGAGCGGGGCGTACCAGCGTCACGTCGAGACGCTACGGGGTGTGTACCGGAACAAGCGGGACGCGATGGTGCAGGCCATGCGGACCGAGTTCGCCGACTGGCCGGCGGTGAAGTGGACGGAGGCGGACGGCGGCATGTACGTGTGGGCCACGTTCCCGGACCACGTCCGCACCGGCCCCGGCAGCCCGCTGGTGGAGCGGGCGCTGGCCGAAGGGGTGCTGTACGTGCCTGGCGAGTTCGGCCACGTGCCGGACGAGAACGGCAACCTGCGGTCGAACGAGACGCGCCTGAGCTTCGGGGTGTGCGAGCCGGTGCAGATCATGGAGGGCATCCGACGCCTGCGACGGGCCTGCCGCGGGCTGGAAACGCCTGCCGGGAAGAAGGTGGCGTAAAGGCAGAGGCGGGTCAGGCAAGTCAGGCCCGGCCCGCCTGCTTCGGAGTGCTGTCGTGGAAGAATGCCTGGACTACTTCCAACGAGCGGTGACCGACCCGCAGAGCGTACCCCCGTGGTCCGAGTGGTGGTGCGCGAACGTAGCGCGAGTGGAAGCCGTGTTTCCGCTCATGGATTACGTTCGGTTGAAGCACCGGCGGTTGCGCGGCGCCCGCCAAATACTTCAAAACTCAGGTCGGTTGCCTGAGGACTTCGTTCCCCCGAACCCGTTTCGTTCCGGCTCATGTTCCGAGTGCGGTGAGCGGATCAGTATCCACTTGGCTGGGCTAGGGGGCGGATATTTGGAGTGCCCGGTCTGCGGCGTGATCGGCGTATTTGATTCAAGACCGGCGGGTGAATAGCACGTCCACATTGAGGATACAGAATGTCCGAACTCACCCACTTCGACGACCGCGGGGCGAGCCGCATGGTGGACGTCGGCGGCAAGGCCGAGACCGACCGCGTGGCCGTGGCTTCGGCGGTGGTGCGGATGAAGCCGGCCACCCTCGCCCTCGTCCGCGACAAGGGGCTGAGCAAGGGCGACGTGATGGAGGTGGCCCGCCTAGCCGGCATCATGGCGGCGAAGAAAACCGCCGACCTGATCCCCCTGTGCCACCCCCTGCCGCTCACGTCCGTCACCCTGGATTTCAGCTTCCCGACCGAGGATTCACTGCGGATCGAGGCGACGGTCCGGGTTTTCGCCCGCACCGGTGTTGAAATGGAGGCCCTGACTGCGGTTAGTGTGGCGGCCCTGACGGTGTACGACATGGCGAAGGCGGTCGATCGGGAGATGACCGTCGAGCTGGTGCGGCTGGAGCGGAAGGGCGGCGGCAAGTCCGGCGACTTCCGCCGCGACTCCTGAGATTGGTAGGCACACTCCGTGTGCCGTTCTTCCGACCAGAAACGGCACACGGAGTGTGCCTGCCACTCAAAGACCGTCGGGGCGTTCATAGAACTGATCCGATGAGCCTCCGCCCTGAACAGCCGGCGGCGGCCCCGGATCGCACCCCGGGGGCCGCCATGCCGACTGCCACACCCGACCTCCGCCCCGCCCCGTCGGCCAACGGCTCCGTCCGCCTTCCGTTCGCCCCGGTCGCCGCCGACATCGCCGAGGCGGACCGCATCTTCGCC
>CANJKY010000354.1 GCA_947474875.1 Gemmataceae bacterium | reverse complement strand
TGGTCAGCCAGTGCGGAATCGCCGGGTCGTGCTCCACCGGCGACTACGTGGTGATGGCCGGGCAGGCGGGCACCGCCGACCACATCCGCATCGGCGACCGGGCCGTCCTCGGGGCGCAGTGCGGGGTGATCTCGGACATCCCGGCGGACACCGAGGTGATCGGCTCGCCGGCGGTCGGCCGCCGCGAGTACTTCCGCCTGTTCGCCGGCATGCAGAAGATCGGCGACCTGCGGGACGACCTGAAGGCGCTGAAGAAGCAGGTGGCGGCGCTGGAGGCGCGGGAGGGGAAAGGATGACTGCCCCCGTCGGGCTGCTCGCCGGCGCCGGCCGGTTCCCGATCCTGTTCGCCCAGAAGGCCCGCGAACTCGGCCTGCCGGTGGTGTGCGTGGGCGTCGCGGACATGGCCGACCCGGCGCTGGCCTCGGTGTGTACCGAGTTCCACTGGCTGCGGCGGATCTCCATCGGGTTCGTCGCCCGCACCTTCCGCCGCGGCGGGGTCACCCGCTGGACGATGGCCGGCAAGTACCACAAGCACGTGCTGTTCCGCCCGTGGAAGTGGGTGCGGCTGCTGCCGGACTGGCGGGCCGCCCGCCTGTGGCTGAACCGCCGCCGCCGCGACAACAAGGACGACTCCCTGCTGCTCGCGCTCATCGCCGAGTTCCGCAAGGACGGCCTGGAGTGCGTGTCCGCCCTCGACCTGTGCCCGGAGTTGCTCGTGCGCGACGGCGTGCTGACCAAACGCAAACCGACCGACCGCGAACTGGCCGACGTGCGGTTCGGCTGGACCCTGGCCCGCGAGATGGGCCGGCTGGACGTCGGCCAGAGCGTGATGGTCCGCGACCGGGCGTGCATCGCCGTCGAGGCCATCGAGGGCACCGACAAGTGCATCGAGCGGGCGGGCGAGCTGTGCGGGCGGGCGGCGTTCGCGGTGGTGAAGGTGGCCAAGCCGAACCAGGACATGCGGTTCGACGTGCCCACCGTCGGCACCCAGACCATCGCCACCATGACCCGCGCCGGGGCAACGGTGCTGGGCATCGAGGCGGGCAAGACCATCCTGTTGGACGAGGCCGAGACGCTCGCCGCCGCCGACCGCGCCGGTATTGCCGTCGTCGCCCTGTCGGGTCCATGATCGGACCGCGGCTCGTGGGTCCGGGCACTTTGCACCCACCCTTCGGCGGACTCATGCAAATTTCCGGTACGACGCTACCCCGCCAACGACTTACGGCGAATTTGTCATCCCCGGCGAACCCCGACCGCCAGGTCGGTGGGTGCATGTAAGCTGGCTGGCACCCACGGCCCTCGCGGGCCGGGTTCGCCACGACATGGCGCCGCCGCTCGCCTCACCCGCCAACGCCCGCCGCGTTCCGGCGTTGAGCCGGGCACCGGAGGGACTCCCGCCATGCTCGCCTCTTGCCTGCTCGCCCTCGCGCTCATCCCGGCCGCCGACCCCAAGCCCCGGCTCGACCCGGACGGCCTGCCGTTGCCTGCCGAGGCGGTGCAGCGGTTCGGCTCGCAGCGGTTCCTGGTGAACCACCTGAAGGCCGCCACCTTCAGCCCGGACGGCAAGACGGTGTACACGATCAGCGTGGAAGCGGGGGCCGATGACCGGGGTGGCGTCATCAGCCCCGGCCTGATCGCCTGGGAGGTGCCGACGGGCCAGATGCTGTGGCAGGTGGGCGTCGATCGCTGGTTCGAACAGGTGGCCGCCGACCCGGACGGCAAAGGCGTGTGGGTGGAAGAATCGCTGGGGAAAACGGTCTGGAACGAGACGACGGAAACGGACCGGGTTCGGTACTCGGCCCGCGACGGGAAGGAACTCGACCGGTTGCGGGTCAGCCGCGGAGACGCCGGGCTACTTCACCCGACCGGGACCGTGGCGTGGATCCGGGCCGGCGAGCCGGAGCGGAGCGACCTGGTTGTCACGGACCGATCCGGGGCCACGACGACCGTGTTGCCCCTCGCCCCGGTGCGGGATCACGTCATCCAGTCGCTCGCCTGGTCCCCGTCCGCCGACCGGCTGTATCTGACCGCCTGGAACGGGCGAACGAAGACCGGGTACGCTACGGCGGTCGACGTGGCGAAGGCCAAGTCGGTGTGGGTGATCGAGCCGAAAGCGAAACTGCAATGGCAGGTCACGCCGGACGGCACCCGGCTGGTCGGCCTCTCCCAGGACCCGCCGGCGGAGAACGAGACCGATCGCCCCCGCACCTATCTGTGCCGCTGGGACGCCCGCACCGGGAAGGAGGTGGGGGCACTCGACCTCGACCGAGTGCCGACGGTGGACGAGGGGCCGACCCTGGACGGTCGGGTGTACTTCAGCCCGGACGGGAAGACGCTGCTGGTGGTGGACGACGCGGACCGCACCACCGGGATCGACCTGGCCACCTGGAAGAAGGTGGTGACGCGGCTCAAGATCCCCCGGCACGCCGTCTTCAGTCCGGACCGGAAGACGTACCTGGCGCAACCGCTCGGCGTGGTGGACCAGTTGACCGGCCGGCACGCCGTCCTGTACGACACCGCGTCCGGCAAACCGCTGAGCCGGGACGAACCGCCGCTGGGTGACGCCTACCCGGACGACCGCGACGACGCCCTCCGCTTCTCGGCCGACTCCAAACGGCTGATCCGCACCGGCCACGACTGCCCGCAGGTGGAGTGGGAGGTTTCCACCGGGCGGACGGTCGGCCACACCGACTGGAACGAGGTGGCCGAGAGGCTGGGGCAGCAGCGGGGCCGGTTCCTGGTGAATCCGCTCACCAGCGCACTGCCGTCCGCGATCTCACCGGACGGGTCCCGCGAGGCGACTCGCAAGAAGACCGACGACAGCTTCCGCATTCGCGTCCGTAACCTCGACCGCCCGCGGCTGCCGCCGGTGACCCTGGTGGCGGGCTGGAGCCGGTTCGGCGACTACACCGAACTGTGCTTCACCCCGGACAACCGGCACCTTGTCGGCCTCGACCCGGCGAACGGCCTGCACATCTGGGACACGGCGAAGGGCGGGAAGCCCGCCGCGATCAACTTCGCCGGGGTCGGCAAGGAGCGGGACAACCAGACCCGGTACGACCTGCACATCCGGTCGGACGGCCGGAGGGTGGCGGTGGTGGAGCGGCACGGCTGGCGACCGGGCCGCGCCGGCCTGATGGCGAAAGGCCCGTGGCGGGTGGGCGTGTACGACATCCCGACCGCCAAGCTGGTCCGCCATGTGGAAGGTGAAGGGGCGATCGAACTCCTGGGCTGGACGCGAACGGGAAACGTGGTCGGGCTGGTCGAGACGACGGCACCGGAGTCGGACGAGGGCAGTTGGTCCGGATGGATTTTCCGCCCGCAACTGCTGTTCTTCGATCCGGACGCCACTGGGGTGCGACTCTCGCCACTCGAACACGGCGTCCGCTGCTGGGCCGTTTCGCCGGTCGGGGACGCGGTGGCGGTCGGGTCGAGCGACGGGCTGCGGCTGTACGAGGCGAGCACCGGCAAGCTGCGGCACCGGTTCCGCGAGCAGACGCGGCCGGTGCAGGTGGTGGCGTTCAGCCCGGACGGGCGGTCCCTGGCGGCCGAGAGCGTGGACGGCCCGCTCCTGCTGTGGGACGTGCGGGGCGACCTGACCCGGCCGGCCAAGCCGGACGCGGGCGGGTGGGAGGCGGCGTGGACCGCACTCGGCGGGGACGGGGCAGAAGCGGCGTTCCGGGCGGTGCGGCTGTTCGCCCTGCACCCGGATGACGGTGTGCCGGAGTTGAAGCGGCGATTTGCCGAGCGGAAATCGCCGACGGCCGAGGCCGTCGCCGCGCTGGTGCAGCAACTCGACGACCGCGACTACCAAACCCGCGAGCGGGCCACGAAGGAGCTGCGCGAACTCGGGTTCGCCGCCTTCTCGGCACTGAAGAAAGCGTTGGCCGACAACCCACCGGAAGAGCTACGGGCGCGGGCCGAGCGGCTGCTGGCGGCGACGACGAGTCCGGACGTGCGGCGGGCCGAGCGGGCGGTGGAGGCGATGCAACTGGCGAACACGGAGGCGGCCAAGAAGCTGCTCGCAGAGTGGGCGAAAGGCCCGGTGGATGATGTGCTGACGAAGGCGGCGAGACGTGTTCCGTAGCCGCGACCCAACGGGGAGCGCGTCAGGCCTGACGCGCTCCCCGATGGGTCGCGGCTAAACAAACACTACCGTTCGGCACCGGCTACCGTCATTTTCGCTCGCACCGCGTCCGCCTCGGCCCGCAGCGCCGTCAGCTCCTCCTCGGCCGCGGCGATCTCCGCCTCCAGCCGGGCCAGCCGCTTCCGCGGGTTGTCGCCCAGCAGCCGGGCGAGCAGTTCGAGCGCCAGCATGGCGTGCCACATCTTCATCAGCAGCCCGCGGAGGCGGTACATCTGGCCCATGCGGGCCAGTTTGTCCGGGGCGATGGCGCGGGTGGTGCGGAGCAGCCGGGCGATCGGCGCGGCGTCCGCCCAGGCGGTGAGCACGAACTCGAGCGTCGGCAGCAGCACGATGGCCGCGTCCAGCCACTTCCTCTGGGCGTACTCGAACGGCTTGCCGCTCGCCTCCATCTTGAGGATGAACTCGGTGGCGAACGCCACCCAGATGACCGCCAGGCAGGCGTGCAGCACGAGCGCGAACGCCGGCGACCCCTTCACCGCCTCCGCCCACACGTACTCGATGCCCAGCACCGGCACCACCAGCAGGGCGAACAGCAGCAGCGGCACGCCGAACCCGCGGTCCAGCCGGGCGAGCAGGGCTTTCCCCGGCCGCTCCCACCCGAGCCGCGGCAGCCAGATCAGCCCGGTCACCGGGTGGATCAGCCCCAGGCGGGCGGGCGGGAACAGGCACACCGCCGCCGCCCGGGCGACCACCGGCCCGGCCCGCCAGTTGCGGTCGCGGAGGGCGACCCCGACCCACGCCTCGACCACGAACAGCGGCCACAGCCCGAGCAGCGTGCCGTAGATGATCGCCCGCTCGAACCCGGTGACGTGGTACCGCTCGTCCGCCCGGTGGATCAGCCCGGCGAACGCCAGCAGGTGAACGAACGCCAGCCCGAACATGACCGGGGCCAGCCGCTTCACCCACCCGCGGACGCGGTCGTCCGGGACCGGGGTGGGGTGTACCAGTTCGGGGCCGGCGGGGGCGAGGGCGGTGGTCACGGCGGTCCTCGCGGGGTGGGTCCGGGTTCTATACTGTAGTTCGCCCGACCCCGGCTCGCATCGCCGCGAATCGGGTGCGGAATTCCGA
>CANJKY010000353.1 GCA_947474875.1 Gemmataceae bacterium | reverse complement strand
GTTCGCAGGGAGTTACACCCGCCAGTTAGCACGCCGATGGCGTTGGCCAGCGGCTCGGAGATGACCGGGGAAGGCTGGCGGGGCGGCCAGCCGGCGTTGGCCAGTGCGCGGGTGAGCAGTTGAACCCCGGGGTGGGTATGGAGTTCTGCCTCCGGTGCGAACGCTGGGACGGCGAGCACCACTGGGACGTCGTGGGGGTTCGGCAGCGACGGCTCTAGGCGCTCCACCGCCTTGAGGGTGTATTCGCGGAGGAAGCGGAAGAACTTGTCCGCCAGAACCTTGGCCCGCCGCACCCGCAAGCTCTCTTGCGGCACCGGACCGGCCCCGACCAGCCCCCGCGAGTACTCAACCAGGTACTGCAGGCACTTCACCTGGGCCAGCGACACCTGATACGTCCCGGCGAGGGCGGCGAAGTCGGCCGACTGGAGCATCGCTTCGAGGCCGACTGGGTGGTCTTGCCCGGCCTCGAACGCCCACCCCTTCCAGTTCGTGAACAGTTGGTACCGGTTGTCCGTCCGGTAGCCGAGCGCGTCATACCCGAACTCGTAGTGCTGCCCGCCGTCCCGTTGCTCGGCCATCACCGCCGACGGAAGGCAGAATTCCACCCCGCCGCCTTGTTGGCTCGGCAAGTTGAGGAGGGCGGTGTCCCGGGACGGCATCGTCCGCAGACCCACCTTGGTGAACCCGCTGCCGAAGTCGATGCAGAATACGCGGTCGTTCATCACCCCTCCCCGGGCTTGACCCTCGCTTTCGCCACCACATACCTGGCGTCGTCATCTTCCGCCAACTCCCAGCCGGGGCGGGTGATCGTGACCGGGCTTCCCCGCGAGATGTTCCCGTCCGACTCGTGGTTAGACGGGTCGAACGGCACCGTCTCCCCCTCCTCCCCGATCTGACTCATTGCCGACAGATTTCCTAGCACCACTTCCAGCAGGTGTTGCCCCTCCTTCTTCCCGAGTCGGATGGCGTCCACCCACGCGGAAACCAGCCGCCGGGCCTCCTGGCGGACGAACTCCTTGGCGTCTTTCGGGGCCGGCGTCGGCTTCGGCCGCTCGGTCGGCGGGGTGGGGACGGGTGTCGGGGTCGGATCGGCCGTGCCACCTAACTCCGCCAACTGCTGCTTCAACTCCGCGATCCGGTTCGCTCGCCGGGTGTCCAGCGTCTGTTTGTACCGCTCCATCGCCTCGACCGCCTGTCGCTCCCGCTCCCGCTGTTCGGCCTGCCGCTTCGCACGCTCGGCAGACTCCGCCTGAAGTGCAACCGACTTCTCCGAAACCAGCAGTTCCAGTTCGACCACAGCCGCCGGCTTCCGGCGGATGACCTCGTTGGCGAAGTCGATCGCCTCCTGCGACGGCAGTCCTCGGGTGATGTGAGCCGCCGCCGGGCCGATAGCCGGTTCGTCCAGTGCATCCAACACCTGTAGCAGGCCGGCCGGGGTGAGACGGGCGAGGTCGTCTTTGCCTTGCTTGCCCGCCGACGCCAACAGCGGTGGGGTACTATTCAGGCACTGCTCGATTGCCGCCTTGATTGGCGCGGCTGAGCCGTTCGGAAACAGCCCGTCGGACGCCCCCTTCGCCGATCTTAGTTTGACCGCGTCGGCGGACGTCGCCTTCACCAACGCGTCACGGATGAGTTGCTCCGGTGACAACCCCGGTGCTTTCGTTCCCTTGGCCATAGTTCCGTCCTGGGTCTCGAAGTTCGACGAGTGAAGTTGGCAAGTCGGTTACAGCACGCCCTTCGTGCTGGGCACACCGGTTCCACGGGGGTCCATCTCCGTCGCGGTCCGGAGTGCCCGGGCGGTGGCCTTGAAGATCGTCTCGACGATGTGGTGCGTGTTCTTGCCGTGGTGCAGCACGACGTGCAGGGTCAACTTGGCGGCGGACGACACCGCCCGCCAGAACTCCTCCGCCAACTGCGACGAGAAGTTTCCGAGCAGTTCCGTCGGCACGTCCGCCTTCCACACCAGGAACGGCCGCCCGCTCAGGTCCACGGCGGCCGTGACCAGTGCCTCGTCCATCGGCACGGTGGCGTCCCCGTACCGGCGGATGCCGGCCTTGTCGCCGACCGCCTGGGCGAGCGCCTGGCCGAAGCAAATGCCCACGTCCTCCACCGTGTGGTGGGCGTCGATGTGCAGGTCGCCCTTGCACGTCACCGTCAGGTCGAACAGCCCGTGTTTGGCGATGTGCGTCAGCATGTGGTCGAAGAACCCGACCCCGGTGGACACCTCCGCCCGGCCGGTGCCGTCGAGGGTGAGGGTAAGGGCGATGTCGGTCTCGGCGGTGGTGCGGCGGACGGTGGCGGTGCGGGGGGTCATGGGGTCAGGATACGGGGTGCGGGGCGGTTGCGCGAGGGTCCGGTTGTGCGGTTGGCGGGTTGCGGTCGTGTGCCGGTGGTCAAGTGGTCGGGGCGACGCGACCGAACTAGCATAACGGTAGATCACCCCCGCCGGGAGTCGCCCAGCCAGGCATGAGTACCGCCGCCATCAACCCCAAAGGCCCGCGGGTGTACGCCGCGGGCAACACCCCGGCCGCCTGGGCCAGCACGTACCTCACCAGCACCGTCGGCCAGAAGATCCTGGTCGGCACCACCGGCCTGCTGCTGGTCGGGTTCCTGATCGGGCACATGATCGGCAACCTGAAGGTGTTCTCCGGGCCGGAGAGCTTGAACCGGTACGCCTACTTCCTGAAGCACGACATCGGGGCACTGCTGTGGATCGCCCGGGCCGGGCTGCTGGCGCTGTTCGTCACGCACGTGGTGCTGGCCCTGTACCTGAAGCGGAAGGCGGCGGTCGCCCGGCCGGTGGGGTACCACAAGTACCGCACCGCCCAGGCCAGCCTGCCGTCCAAGACCATGTTGTGGACCGGGCTGGTGACGCTGGCGTTCACCGTGTTCCACCTGGCGCACTACACGTTCGGCTGGGCGCACGGGGCGACGCTGGCGGACGGCACGGTGGTGAACTACCTGGATTTGCCGTACACCCTGGCGGACGGCACCGTCGTCCACGACGTGTACCGGATGGTGCTGGCCGGGTTCGGCACGCCGTGGATTTCGGCCCTGTACGTCGTGTGCCAGTTGTTGCTGTTCATCCACCTCGGGCACGGCATCCAGAGCGCGCTACAGACGCTCGGGCTGGTGGGCAAGCGGTTCACCCCGGCGGCCAAGGCGCTCGGCTGGGCGGTGGCCGGAACGATCTTCGTCGGCAACCTGGCGATCGTGGTGGCGGTGTGGGCGGGGTACGTCAAATAACCAACGAGAACCGATGAAACTCGACGCCCGTGTGCCCTCGGGGCCGCTCCCGCAGAAGTGGGAGAACTTCAAGAAAGACCAGAAGCTGGTGAACCCGGCGAACAAGCGGAAGTTCCGCGTGCTCGTCGTCGGCACCGGGCTGGCCGGCGGGGCGGCCGCCGCCACCCTCGCCGAACTCGGGTACGAGGTGCTGGCGTTCTGCTTCCAGGACAGCCCGCGGCGGGCGCACAGCATCGCCGCCCAGGGGGGCATCAACGCCGCCAAGAACTACCAGAACGACGGCGACAGTGTGTGGCGGCTGTTCTACGACACGATCAAAGGGGGCGACTTCCGCGCCCGCGAGAGCAACGTCCACCGGCTGGCCGAAGTGTCGGTGAACATCATCGACCAGTGCGTGGCGCAGGGGGTGCCGTTCGCCCGCGAGTACGGCGGGCTGCTGGAGAACCGCAGCTTCGGCGGGGCGCAAGTCAGCCGCACGTTCTACTGCCGCGGGCAGACCGGCCAGCAACTGCTGCTCGGCGCGTACCAGGCGCTCAGCCGCCAGGTGCATGCCGGCCAGATCAAGATGTTCCCCCGCACCGAGATGCTGGATTTGGTGGTGATCGACGGCCGCGCCCGCGGGATCGTCGTCCGCCACCTCGAATCCGGCAAGGTGGAGTCGTTCGCCGGGGACGCGGTGTTGCTCGCCACCGGCGGGTACTCGAACCTGTACTACCTGAGCACCAACGCCCAGGGGTGCAACGTCACCGCCACGTACCGGGCGTACAAACGGGGGGCGGCGTTCGCCAACCCGTGCTACACCCAGATCCACCCGACGTGCATCCCCGTCAGCGGCGACCACCAGTCCAAGCTCACCCTGATGAGCGAGAGCCTGCGGAACGACGGCCGGGTGTGGGTGCCGAAAGACCCGAAGGACGTGGGCAAGCACCCGAACGAGATCCCGGACGCGAACCGCGACTACATCCTGGAGCGGCTGTACCCGAGCTACGGCAACCTGGCCCCCCGCGACGTGAGCAGCCGGGCGGCCAAGCGGGCGTGCGACGAGCACCGCGGGGTCGGGCCGGGCGGCCGCGGGGTGTACCTGGACTTCGCCGACGCCATCAAGCGGCAGGGCGAGGACCGCATCCGGGCGAAGTACGGCAACCTGTTCGACATGTACCAGCGGATCACCGCCGAGAACGCGTACCAGCGGCCGATGCGGATCTACCCGGCCCTGCACTACACCATGGGCGGGCTGTGGGTGGACTACCACCTGATGTCGAACATCGACGGGCTGTTCGTACTCGGAGAGGCCAACTTCTCCGACCACGGGGCGAACCGGCTCGGCGCGTCCGCCCTCATGCAGGGGCTGGCCGACGGGTACTTCGTCATCCCGTACACCTTGGGCAACTACTTCGCCAGCACCAAGCAGGACCGCCGCTCGGCCGACTCCGCCGAGTTCAAGGCCGTCGAGGCCGAAGTGAACGGGCGGGTGAAGCGGCTGCTGGGCGTGAACGGCAAGAAGCCGGCCAGCGAGTTCCACCGCGAGCTGGGCAAGGTGGTGTGGGACAACGTGGGCATGAGCCGCACCAAACAGAGTTGCGAGGCGGCCGTCGCCAAGGTCCGGGCCATGCGGGAGGAGTTCTGGCAGACGGTGAGCGTGCCGGGTACGGCCGACAACCTGAACGTCGCCCTGGAGCGGGCCGGGCGGGTGGCCGACTTCCTCGAGTTCGGCGAGCTGCTGGCGACGGACGCGCTCCTGCGGAACGAGTCGTGCGGCGGGCACTTCCGCGAGGAGTACCAGTACCCGGACGGCGAGGCGAAGCGGGACGACGAGCACTACACCCACGCCGCCGCGTTCGAGTACCAGGGGGACGACAAGCCGCCGGTCCGCCACCAGGAGCCGCTCAACTACGAGACGGTAAAGCCGGCGGTGCGGAGTTACAAGTAGGGTGGGCCGGTGGCCCACCGTCGGAAGAATGGTGGGCCACCG
>CANJKY010000352.1 GCA_947474875.1 Gemmataceae bacterium | reverse complement strand
AACGGCATCGCACTTCGCCTTCGTTACGAGGGCGACCACGTCGCCGGTCCGTTCGAGTTGACGGGCGTCAACGTACCGGGCGGCGGGCACCACCTCGCGGGCGTACCGCTTCATCGTCGCCCGGTGAAGGATCAATTTCTGCCGATGAAAGGTGTACTGCCGAAAGGACAGCGGGTCTTCGACCAGGAATACAACGTCCGCCCCGGCGACAGCCGGGTGCGGGTCGAACAACTGGTACGGGTACACGAGGGTGGCGGTGCGCATGTCCTAGATTAGGCGCCGACGCCGGCCCGCCGCCCACCCCCGCCTCACCCCACCTTCTTCAGGAACGACACCCGGCCGGTGCTCACCCACTCGACCACCACGATGTTCCCGTCGTGGTCGAACGCGGCGTCGTGCGGGTGGACGAACTTGCCCGCTCGCCACTCCTTCGGCTGCGTCCGCACCGCCGGGCCGAGGTTGTTCTTGCCGTCCAGCGACCCGACCACCCACGCCCGCCACATCAGGTTGTCCGCCGACGGGGTCTCTTCCCCGAGGTGACAGATCAGCTTGTTGTCCTTGCCGAACAGGGACACGCGGGCGTGCAGGTCGGGCACCAGCAGAACGTCCCCGCGGGTCTTGGCGTGGGCCGGGAACAGCACCACCTTGCCGGGATCGGTGGCCGAGATTGCCTTACCTT
This sequence comes from Gemmataceae bacterium, assembly GCA_947474875.1. Lineage (GTDB taxonomy): Bacteria > Planctomycetota > Planctomycetia > Gemmatales > Gemmataceae > JALHQU01. The sequence continues at coordinate 4,540 of CANJKY010000352.1, read as the reverse complement.
CCAGCCCGAACGTGTGCAGGCGGGCGTTCGCCCGGTCGCACACCACCAGTACCGGCTTGTCCTTGTTGCGGGCGTCCACCCACTGCCCGTGCGGGGTGGCCAGTTGGCCCAGCTTGTTCCCCGGCCCGCCGAACGTCTTCACCAGCTTGGCGTCTTTGTCGTAGTGCATCATGTACGCCGACCCGTACCCGTCGCCGACGACGAACCCGCCGTCCGCGGTGAAGCAGATGTTCGTCGGGTTGTAGTTCCGCTTCGTGTCCTCGTACTCCTTGCACTCCGGCCGGCCCATCTTCCACACCACCTCGCCCTTCAGGGTGGTCTTCATCACCTTCAGCTCGTTCTTCGTCCACGTGTTGCTCAGGTAGCAGAACTCGTCGGACCCCTCCTTGCGGATTTCGACCCCGTGCCCGCCGCCCCAGAACTCCTTGCCGAAGCTCCGCACGAACTTGCCCTTCGGGTCGAACACCAGCACCACGTCCATCTGCTTGCCGATCCCCTGGTGGGTGATGTACGCGTTACCGGCCGAGTCGAAGGCGACGTTGTGCGTGGTCTGCCAGGCGTAGTCCGGCGGCAGTTCGCCCCAGGCGTGCGTCGTCACCTCGTACTTGTGCCCCTCAACGCCAAGCACCGGGTTCTTCGACCCGGCCTTGTCGTCGGCCCCGAGGATGATCGGACCGGTGGAGCAGGTGGCGGCAGCGACGGAGGCGGCGACGGACGATTTGAACAACTGGCGGCGGTTCACGGGAGAGGCTCCGGGGAGGGAAGGTCGCGGGCGACAGTGTACGCCAACGCCCCCCGCCTCGCAACCGGCCGGGCAAGCGGTATGCTGGAGCAAGAACATAGCCAGGACCGCACGATGACCGACGCCGAGCCTTTCTACGCCGCCATCCGGGCCGCCCCGGACGACGACCTGCCGCGCCTCGTGTTCGCCGACTGGCTGGACGAGAATGGTCAACCCGAACGGGCCGAGTACCTCCGCCTGACGTGTGCGATCGCCCGGGAACCGGACGGCGAGCTGAAGAGTGCGTGGCGTAAGCGGTCGAGCGAGCTGGCCCACGCTCACCGCGAGGCGTGGTTCGGGCCGCTCCTCGGCGCGTTCCGCCAGCACAACCTAGAGCGGGGGTTCATCGCCTCCATCACGGGCAGGCCGGCCCAACTGTACACGCACGCGGCCGATGTAGACCGTTTCGCTCCATGCTTGACCCGGGCGGGCGTCGCCCCCACCGGGGCGGACGCCGGCGTAGCCCTCGGCCTCGGCTTCGTGCGGCGACTGAGCCACCTGCTGCTCGACCGCGTCGCACCGGGCTCGCTCGATTCGCTGACGGCGCATGTGGAACTCCCGAACCTGTCTGAACTGTTCGTCCAGACGAACGGGCTGGAGCGGCTCGCCGAGGGGGTCCGGTTCTCGGAGTGGAGTCTAGTCCGGGCGGCCCAATCGCTCCGGCTGAGCATCGGCTTCGGCGGAATCGACGGGGCCGATCCGAGTCGGGTTCTTGTGGCCACCTCCTGTGTGTTCCTGGAGCGTCACCTGGACCTGCCGAACCTACAAACATTCCGGCTGTGGGGCGTGGTCGAACCCGTTGCTCACGCGCTGGTCCGCTGGCCGGGGCTGCGGCGGTTGACCGAATTGAACCTGCACAACTGCTGCGTGTCGGAGGAGGCGCTGCCGCTCCTGTTGCCCAAACTCCGCGACACGAACATCGAATTGCTTCGGCTCGGGGGCAACGCGCTGTCCAACTCTGCAATGCAACAGGTGGCAGACACACCACTCCCACCGATGCTCCGCGAACTCCGCCTCGATCGGAACCGCATCGGCGACCGCGGGGTGGAGCTGCTAATCTCCTCACCGCACCTGCGGGGCGACCTGATTCTGCACATCGGGAACAACACGTTCAGCGGACGGTCCGCCGCCCGGTTACGGGAGCGGTTCCCGAACGTGCAGTTCTGACCGGTCACACCCCCGCCATCGCTGCCGCCGCCTTCGCCACCTCGGCGGCGATCGGCGTCCGCTTGTACCGGTACACCCCTTCCCCCAGCGCGAACTCCTCGTCCTCGTCCGTCCGGTATGCCTCGGAGATGGCCAGCACGAACTGGCCCGGCAGCCCCCGCTTCAGCCGCTTGTACTGGGCCAGCACGTCCACCTTCCGCCAGAACCCGATCAGCTCGACGAACACCTCCTTGCCCGTCGCCGTGTGCGTCAGCTTGAAGTCCGGCACCCAGGTGGTGCCCTCCACCGGGATCGGGTTCGGCTCGTTACTGATGAGCCAGTCGCTCACCCCGGTCCGGAAGTTCTCCTCGAACATGGTCAGTTCGCGGGGGGTGTACACACCGAAGTCCGGCAGGTGCGACCGCAGCCCGTCGGTGCCGCTCAGGGTGAACTGCTTCTCCTTGCGGTCCGCCCCCCACCGCACCGTCGCCCGCAGGTCGAACGCCCGGCAGTGCAAGAGCGCCGGCAGGAACAGGGCGAGTTGCAGCCCGTACTTCTGGGTGGACGAGAACAGCGACAGCGGGCCGTCCAGCCGCAGGGTGTACCCGGTGCCGCCGTCGGACGTGATGGCGCAGATGAGCCGGTGGAACTTCACCTGGCGGAACAGTTGGCGGAACCGGGCCGGGGTCTCGCCCCACACCCGCACCTCCATCGCAGTGCAGCGGAGCAGGATGGCCTGGGCCAGGGCCACGTTGTAGCGGTTCACCAGGAACTCGGGCGCGCAGTCAGCGAACGTGGTGATCCGCTGCTCGTCCTTCAGATCGGCGAACAGACCGACCTCCACCTGCAGCGGGGTGAGGGCGAGTTCGGCCGCGACTTGTTCCAGCACCGCGACGCGGTCGAACGTCACCTTCGCCTTCACCGCCTCTGCCCGCGCTTCGGCCGACGCCTTGAACACGTGCTCGCGGAGCTGGTCCGGCGGGGTGTCCGACGCCACCTCGAACTCGCACCGGTCTTCGAGCAGCTTCGCCAGCCCCTGGTGGACGAGCTGCGTCGGCCCGTCGCCCACCAGGTCGGCCAGCGCCTCGTCCAGCTCCCCGCGGGTGCGGCCGGCCGACTCGCGGAACACGCGGAGCAGCCGCCCGGCCACCCCGACCCAGTGGTCGGAGGTGGGGTCGAGGTACATCGGCACCAGCCGGTTGCGGGCGTGCCTCACCCGCACCTGTTTCCCAGTGAGCATGGCGTCCTGCGGGAGTTAGGAAACGAGTCGGGTGGTCACTGCGGGTGGCCCGTCACCGGCGGTTTGCCGCGGGCGAGGAACCCGTTCGCTACGAACACCTTGCCGTCGCCGACCACCAGGTTGAACACCGCCGCTTCCCGCACCGGGGCGGACACCTCCTTCACCGTCACCGACTTCCGCTCACCGTTGTCCCACCGCCAGATCTTCTCGCCGGCCGTCAGCTTGCCGGCCTCGCGGAACCCGCCGGCGGCTAGGCACAGCGGCTGCGTCTCGGTGGTGGTCAGGGTGCCGGCGTCGGTCCGCACCTCGATCAGCTTGTTGCACGTCTCGAACACCGTCTCCACCGCCCCGGACGTCGGCTTACCGTCCGCGCCGATGAGCGTGACCGTGTCGCCTTTGCCGACGGTCTGAATCTCCCGCAGGCCGGTCGGGGTGACCACCAGCGTGCCGCTCGGGAAGCAGCCAGGGTGGCACGGCTCCATCCGCCGCTGCTCGTCCACGCTCGGCCGGGTCGGCTGGGTGGTGGCTGGGGTGGTCTTCGGCGTGTCCGAACAACCGACGGCGAACGCGGTGACGACCAGGACGAGCAGGTGAGACCGACGCATGGCGTACCCTCGTGAGGAAGTGAACTTCCGACGCCGCACCCGTCGGAACAGTTTGTACGACCCGCGAAAGCAATCCCCGGATCTTAACCGATTTGCACCCCCCGTGGCGTGGCGGTTGCTCGGTCCTCCTTGACCTGACAAGGAGCGACACCATGTTGGAAAATTTGACTGCCACGCCGATTGAAAATGCCCCGTTCAGTGACGAGGTGTTGAATCAGATCCACGAGGTGGCCGAACGGATCACCGAGCGGGTACGGCACGTCTTGCCTGACGAGCTTCACCCGGACGGGTGTACCGGGCCGGCCGCCTCCGCACGACGGTCCGGTGCGCCCGGCACAGCGTGACGGATCGAGGCGGCCCCTGGCGACTGGAAAATCAGATGATCCCCTTGATCGGGTCGGCCCCCTCCACGCCGACGAGTTTCTGATCCAGGCCGCCGTAGAAGTAGCTCAGCTTGTTCGGGTCGAGGCCCATCTGGTTGAGCACGGTGGCGTGCAGGTTCTTGACGTGGAACTTGTCGCCCACCGGCATCGACCCGAGTTCGTCCGTCTCGCCCACGCTCGTCCCGCCCTTGATGCCGCCGCCGGCCAGCCACATGGTGAACGCGTAGCTGTTGTGATCCCGCCCACTGCCGGTGGCGTACTCGGCGGTCGGCTGGCGACCGAACTCGCCGCCCCAGATGACGATGGTGCTGTCCAGCAGCCCCTGCCGCTTTAGGTCTTTCAGCAACCCGGCGATGGGCAGGTCGTTGTTGCCGGCGTGCTTGTT
>CANJKY010000351.1 GCA_947474875.1 Gemmataceae bacterium | reverse complement strand
GCCCCCCGCTCGCCTGTTAGCCGTGCTGGCCGTGCCACGTCCACCCGGCCGGGATCGCCTCCCGTTCTGCGGCCGGCTCGTCCACTTCCACCGTCTCGTCCCACACCACCGGGGCGTACTGCTCCTCCCGCACCCGCCGCTCCAGACAGTGCCGGGCGACGATCAGGAACCCGCCGTACCACAGCCAGGTGAACCGGAACAGGTTGTGCCCGAAGAACCCCATGAACAGCAGCAGGAACAGGGACACCGCCACCGCCGACGGCACCTGACCCACCAGCTCGGTCCGCCACTCCGGGTGCGTTTTGCGGATCGCCCGCACCCGCCGGAAGTTCCACAGGAAGCAGCCAACCACCGCCGCGAACGTCACCGCCCCGGCCGTGCCCATCTCGCCGAGCAGTTGTCCGTACAGGCTGTGCGACTCGATGTCCGCCTTCGTCGCCGGCCGCCACGCCCCCGGCCCGACGCCGGACAGCGGGTTCTTCCCCCACAGGTCGAACCCCATGATGAGGCCCTGAATCCGCCCCTCGCCGGACGTCTTCGCGTTCTCCGGCCCCACGTCCGGGTTGACGATCGTCTCGAACCGGTTCTGCAACGAGTCCGGCAGGGCCACGAACGCCACCGGCGCTCCGGCCAGAGCCAGCGACAGCCACAGCCACCGCCGGCGGTGGCCGAGGATGACGATCAGCCCCCACACCACCAGCCCGATCAGCGACCCCCGCGAGCCCGTCAGCAGGATGCACATCGCCGACAGGCCGGTGTACCCGGCGAGCGCCAGCTTGCCCCACTTCCCGGCGAACCCGCTCCGCCACAGCGCCGCCACCATCGGCAGCGCGAACAGGATGCTCGCCCCGAAGCTGTTCGGGTCGCCGAGGGTGGTGTCCACCCCCACCATGCGGACGATGCCCATGCGGAACGTGTGCTTCCCGCCCAGGAACTCGCGGAACGAGTGCAACAGGTACAGGGCCATTACCGCCAGAAACCCGACCACCATCCGCTTCAGCCCCTTCTCGTCATGCACGGTCGTCACCAGCAGGCCGTAGAAGACGACGATCTTGAACCAGTCCTCCACCTTCGGCTGGGCCTGCTCCATCCACGGGGACATGGCCCAGCAGCCGACGACGGCGGCGGCGAACGCGGCGTACGCCCAGTGCTGCGGGTTGGGCAGCCACCGCTTGCCGGGGTACACCAGCCACACCGCCAGCGTGAACAGCATGTACACCCGCTCGACGTGCAGATCGCCGAGCCACGGCCACACCTCGAACGGCCGGTCGATGAACAGGAACATGTAGCCGATCAGCAGGAAGTGCATGACGACGCCGTCCGTGGCGGTGCGGGTGAGTTGTAAAGATTACCAAACTCGGCGATGGGGTGGGAAGGCGAGCCGCCGACGCCGGTTCGATTCGGGGAGTTGATGCACACCCCATCCTGGAAGATGAGCCGATTTTCGGAACATGCCTTGCCGACCAACGACTTGCGGCGATAGCGCTGCCTGCGGCCCCGACTGTTGAGCGGAACGGGGGGTGGCAACTGAGGTGCGTGAGTCACGACTGAGCCGGGGCTGCCCCTGGGAACCACTCGGTGTGCTGGTCGCCGGCTCGCCCCCAATAGGTGACACGCCTGCCGCGGAGGAAGGCGAAGTAGCCCTGCACGCCTGCCAGCATTGCGCGGCGACTGAACTCACGGAAGGTCTGGCCGTGCCGTTGGCTGTCTGCGATCGCCGCGCGCAGGGCCGCGGGGTCGAACGCGGTCCCGACCGGGGGCAGGCCTTCGAAGGTGATCGGGGTCACGACCGCACCGCCGCCAGGGCCGTAGTACGTCGTCCGCAGGCCGACGTAATCGACGTGGTAGTACTCCACCCCTGCGGCGATGAGTTTGGCAACGACCTCCGGGAACGGGGCCGTCCCGGCGAGCGTGTCACGGGCGGCCTCGACGATCAGGTCTGTGTTCATGCGATCTCCGTAGAGGCAATCTTCCGCCGCCGAACACCCCCGCTCGGCCGCTGGGGGAGCGGTGAAGTTGTAACCTGGGAATCTCTACCTGCCGCCGCGGTCTTCTGGAGTGGGCGGTCCGCTCGGCCGATTACTCCACCCCTGCCGTCACTCTCCCAGGTGCGAGATCACCGACCGGAGTGGCGTGTCAGGCACACGGATCATCCCATCGAACGGCCGGTCGAGTTCCAGCACCAGGAATAGGGCACCCGACACGGACAGCACACAGACTACCAGGAAGGCGAAAGTGGTCGCGTTCCGGGGGGCGAGAAGGCCGAACCCGGCGAACAGGACGGCCTGCCAGACCCCGAGCACCACCAGCAGGGGCGGCGGGATCGAACGCTCGCTGTTGACCGCGAGTCGCTGGCGGACCCGCACAAACCCGACCAGCGTATCCTGGGCCCGTGTCTTCAGCAGACGTTGCGCGTCGGTCCGCGGGTCGAGCGCCGCGACCGCCTCGAAGAGACCCTCCCCGGCTTCCCGCGACTGCCCCCCGGTGAACTCGATCGGGCTGCCGGCACGGGGCCAGAACTGGTCGTGTACGGCCTGGGCGAGCACCCGCAACCGGGCCCGAGCGTCGCCGGTCTCCGGGCCGTACCGGGCCATCACCCGGTCGAGTGCCGCTAGGTCGGCGGCCACTTCCTTGACCGTGCCGCTTTGAGCGTCGTAAGTCCCCTTGGTCGCGGAGACGAGCAGCCCGAGGACGAGTGCGGTCAACGTCCCGATCACCCCCAGCCCGAGCTTGACGACGTCCCGGGAATCGCCGCTGATGTGGTGCTCTGGCAACCGCCGGGCGATCCACGACGCCGCCAGGGTGCTCGCCAGCACGCACCCGAACATCACGCACGCGATCGCTAGCGAACTCATGACGCCGATGCCCCCGCTCGCGGAACTGGATTCATGAACCCCGCTCCGCTCGCCCGTCGAGTAGGCGGCCGACGTCCACCCCTTCGGGGTGGCACGCCGGAAACGGGAAATGCGGAATACACCCCCCACATCGGGTCGTTTCTTCTAACAAAATCTCCGCCCGGCGGGGGTGCGTCCGGGCGAGTGCCGTCACTTGCCGACCGGCTTCACCGCCGGCGGCTTCCACGTGCCGTCGATGATCGACGGGGCGTTCTCCTTCGGCCAGTACAGCCGCATCATCAGGACGAACTTGCCCTTGGGGGCGGGCAGCCAGTTCGCCTCCTTGTCCTTGCCCGGCGACTCGTTCTGGATGTACAGGTCGAGCGACCCGTCGGGGTTGTACGTCAGGTTGTTCCGCGGGCTGACCGTGTACTTGTTCAGCGGGTTGTCCACGAAGAAGTAGGCGGCGTTGTACATGGTGATCGACCAGAAGGCGTCGGCCGGCGGAGTCTGCCCCTTTTCGAAATGCACCACGTACCTTTTCGCCCCGCTGTACGGCTTGCCGTCGGCGTCCACGTCCGAGGTGGGGTACACGGCGTCTTGGGGGCGGTTGGCGCCAAGGCCGATCGCCGTAATGAACGCCCGCTGCAGGTAGTCGGTGCCGTACAGACCGGCCTTGGTGGTGAACGTCCACCCGTTGATGAGCGCGCCGGCCGTCTGGTAGTGCCCCAGGATCTTCTTCTGGGCCAGCTCGGGGATGGCCTTGGCGGCGGCGGCCGGCAGCTTGCTCACGTCGAATTCCTTGCCCGGCACCAGACCGATCCGGGTCAGCTTTTCGACCATCGGGGCGTCCGCCTTGGCCGGCGGGTTGTCCTTCATCAGCTTGGCCAGGAGGGTGAAGTAGGCGATCGCGTCCAGCTTGTGGACCTGATCGCGGACCGGGGTCTTCGTGTCGACGGCCGGGTCGACCGTGCCGGCGGGCGGTGTGTACGGTTTGCCGAACGCGCTGAGCGGCCGGAGGTCGTACTTGTCCATGACCGCGTGGCACGCCTTGTAGTCCTCGGGCGTGCCGGTGCAGTAGGTGCGGCCGAGGATCCACACCATGTTGGTGGGTGCCTTAAGTTCCTTCACCCCCTCGGGCAGTTTCCCCTTCCAACCGGGCCCGGTGATCGCATACGCCTGCGCCTTGGTGCCGGTGGTCCGCTTCCCGGGCACTTCGAACACGTCCGTCCAGCCGCTGAGCATCGGCATGAGGAAGTAGCGGTCGGCCATGTCCGGCAGGCTGAGGACGTACGGCTCCTTGGCGAGGTCCAGCCAGGCGGTCGAGTACAGGGTGTCCGCGTTCGGGGCGGTGACGTCCGCGAACGAGGCGTCCGGGTACTTCCGCATGAGTACGAACTGGCCCATCGGGGCGTGCGTCCCTTTCGGCGCGGCCACGTTGGTCATCACCCGCCGGGTCATCTCCATCGTCACCAGCGGGTAGCCGTACACGTAGGCGTCGATGCCGAGGGCGGTTGCGTCCTTCTCGTTCGCCGGTTCCTGGGCGGCGGCCGGACCGCCCGACAGTGCGACGGTCCCGACGGCCAGGGCGGCCAGCCACGGTGAGAGCGACTTCATGCGATACTCCAGGTGTTGGTAGACCCTCGACCTCACTCGCGGCCCTCACGGCCGAGACGTGTTGGCCACCCGTTAGTGACCCAGCGGCCGATTCCACAGGATCGCGTGTGCGACGACCGACACCGCCCAGCAGCAGACGAAGAAGATCGGTAACCACGACATGATGCGGACCCGCCGGGAGTGTGAGGCCGTTCCGGCCGCGGCGTCGGACGACCGCTTCTCGGCCAGCGCCTCCCGGCTGCACACCCACCACAACCAGCTGACGACCAGCCCGATCAAGGACACACTCGTGCGGTGGGGGTTGGTGTCCGCGGTCCCGAGCGCGGCCACGAGGAAACTGCTGGGGACCAGGAAGATCTCGGTGACCTTGATCAGATCCGGTTCCGCCGGGCCGCTCATAGTCGAACCCCCTGTGTTGCCGAGCAGAGCCGGCGGGGCGGCCCGCACGCACCCCGGGCGAGCGGGAGTGTACCCGGCACGGTAACGGTCAGTCTGGCGCGGTGACTGGTTGGGCAGAGTATCGCCCGGATGTGCGTCGGTCAACGATATTCAGTCGGTGCGACCCTATAACCTGCTGTTTTTGAGCGGGCAGATTGGTCGTGCGAATCTGAATTCGAGTTGGTGCGGGTGCGGCGACCCACCCTCGTCGTGAAGTCTCACCCGGCGATGACGGGCTGGCCGTTGACGGCGGCGGACACGGCGGCCAGCAGTTCGGTCGGGCGGTACGGCTTGGGCAGCAGGCCGAGGCTGCCATCGGTGCCGGCCAGGCTGTCGGCCGAGTACCCGCT
>CANJKY010000350.1 GCA_947474875.1 Gemmataceae bacterium | reverse complement strand
GAACCCGCGGGCGAAGCGGTGACCCGGCCCGACCTTTCGCCCCGGCCGGATTTCTCCACCGCGGCACGAACCGGTTTCGGGCGGTGGTCACATTTCCCCGCGGCGTGTCGCTCCGCACACACTAGGCTCTCAACACCCGTTCCCTGCCGTCCGCTCTGACCGTCCGCCATGCTCGCCCTGTCGCCCCCCCCCACCCCCACCCCCACCTCCGAACCGGCGACGGTCGACACCCCCACCCCGCCGCCCGGCCACACCGGGGCCATCCTGGTGGTGGATGACGAGCCCCAGATCCGCACCGTCCTGCGGCACACGTTCCACCGCCTCGGGTTCACCGTCGACGAGGTGGACAACGGGGTGGACGCGGTCACCGCCGCCACCGTCCGCCCGTACGACGTGATGATGCTCGACCTGGACCTGCCGCGGCTGGGCGGGGAGGAGGTGCTGCGGCGGGTGCGGCGGGTTTCCGCGTCCCCCCACCTGAAGGTGATCGTACTGTCCGGGCACGGGGACGCCGACCACCTGAGCGGGATGCTGTTCGCCGGGGCGGACGACTTCGTGACCAAACCGTTCAGCCTGTCGCAGCTGCGGGCCCGGGTGTCGGCGGCGGTGCGGCTGAAGCAGGCTCAGGACCGGACGGACGCGCTCACCCGGCGGGCGGCGTTGGCGAACGCCGAGCTGGAGCGGGCGCTGTCCGCCACCGGCCAGGAGCTGCTCGACGCCCGCGGGGCCCTGGTGCTCGCCCTGGCCAAGCTGGTGGAGGCGCGGTCGAACGAGACCGGCCCGCACCTGATCCGCCTGCAGCGGTACTCCCGCATCCTGACCGAGGCGGCGGCCGAACTGCCGAACTACCTGGACCGGCTCACCCCGGAGGTGCGGCGGTCGATCGAGCAGGCCGCCCCGCTGCACGACATCGGCAAGGTGGCGGTGCCGGACGCGGTGCTGAACAAGCCGGGCAAGCTGACCGCCGACGAGTTCGCCGAGATGCGGAAGCACGCCGCGGCCGGGGCGGAAACGCTCGCGCAGGTGCGGGCGGCGAGCGGGTTCGCCGCCGCGTTCCTGGCCACCGCTGAGGAGATCGCCCGCCACCACCACGAGAAGTGGAACGGCACCGGCTACCCGGACCGGCTGAGTGGGGAGGCCATCCCGCTGGCCGCGCGGGTGGTGGCGGTGGCCGACGTGTACGACGCCCTGCGGTCCCCGCGGGTGTACAAGAGGGGGTTCACCCACGACGAGGCGGTGGAGGTGATCCTGACCGGCTCGCCCGGCCACTTCGACCCCGGGCTGCTCGCCGCCTTCGCCCTCGTCCACCGGCAGTTCGCCCACGTGTACGACGAGATGGGCGGGTAGCCGATCTCAGGCCAATACTTCGCTCACCGAAACCGCGCCCGCCGGCACACCGTCCAGCACCAACGGCACGCTCGCGCCGGGTGGGTAGTCTTGTCGTCGGCGGTATACCGGGGCTGACACCGGCCCGGTCGGGTCGGTGTACACCTCGACCTGCCGGTCCACCAGGTTCACCACCCAGTACTCCGGGATGTTCGCGCGGGCGTAAATGCGGCCCTTGTCGATCCGGTCTCGCGCCAGACTGCTGTCCGACACCTCGATCACGAGGGCCATGTCCGCCGGTTCGGGGTGTCGGGTCCGGAACGTCCGAAGGTCGCCCCGGACCACTGCGATGTCCGGCTCCGGGCGGCTGTCCGGAAAGTCGGAACCGTGCTGACACCTCACCAGGAAGCCGGGTGGTAGCAGCCGCTGGAGGAAGTAGTCCAGGGCCGTCATCGCGGCGTCGTGCGGCGGGTCGGCGGGCATCTTCAATACCAGATGGCCTTCGAGAAGCTCCACCTCGTCCTCGTCAGTCAGGACGCCGGTGTCGATCAGCTTCTGGTATTCAGCCACGGTGAACCGGCGGAACGCGGTCATGGCTTGGAACGTCGTCGGGACGTGGACAACGGTGGACATGGCGGAGGCCTCGATCGGTCATCCCCTTGTACCCCGTCGCCACCCGGTCGCCAATCCCAGAAAGTGGACGACCCGCGACCGCCCGGGGGCGGGACGGCTGTCCCCGCTCCCGGGCGGTCGCGGTCGCCAACTGCTTACTTGCCCACCACCGACCCCATCTTGAACACCGGCAGCAGCAGGCCCATCACCACCAGCAGCACGGTGACGGCCATGACCAACAGCATGAGCGGTTCGAGCAGCTTCACCAGCAGATCCAGGTTGCGGGCGGTCCGCCGCTCCAGGCTGTCGGCCACCTTCACCAGCACCTTCTCCAGCGTGTTCGACTCCTCGGCGATGGCGATCATCTCCACCACGTCGGTCGGGAAGTTCTTGTTCCGCCGCAGCGGGTCGGCCAGCTTCTGCCCGCCGGTGATGCTCTCGGCCGACTTCTCCACCGCCTCGCTCAGGATCTTGTTGCCGGTGCTGTCCTTGGAGATGCCCAGCGCCTTCAGCATGGGGATGCCGTTGTGCAGCATCGTCCCCAGGATGCGGCAGAACCGGCTGAGAGCCAGGCTGCGGTAGATGCCGCCGAACAGCGGCAGCCGCAGCTTCACCCCGTCCATGATCCACCGCCCCTTCTCGGTGCGGGACCACACCACGTACCCGACCACCGCCGCCACCGCCCCGCCGATCGCCAGCCACCAGTACCCGAGCAGGAAGTTGCTCAGCCCGAGGACGAACGACGTCAGCCCCGGCATCTCCCCCTTCGCCTTCAGCTTGTCGAAGATGGGTTCGAACTTGGGCACGAAGAACAGGATGAGCACGGCCAGCACGGAGAACCCGGCGCCCATCAGGAACACCGGGTACGCCAGCGACCCGATCACCTTCGACTTCATCTCCTCCTGGTGCTCGACGAACTGGGCGGTCCGCTCCAGCACGTCCTCCAGGAACCCGCCCTCCTGCCCGGCCCGCACCATGCTCACCACCAGGTCGTTGAACACCCGCGGGTGCTTGGCCATCGCCTGGGCCAGCCCGGTGCCCTCGGCCACGTTCATCCGCACGTCCCGCAGCACCGACTGGAGCCGCTTGTTCGTACTCGCCCGTTCGAGCAGTTCGAGCGACCGCAGCAGCGGCACCCCGGCCTGGAGCAGGTCGGCCAATTGGCCGTACAGGGTGGCGAGCTGCCGCCCGCTCACCCCGCCGAACAGGGTGAACTTGCCCCCGCCGGCGGCCGCCGGCGAGATGGTGATGGGGAACAGCCCCTTGGCGTCGAGCTGGGCGGCCGCCTCCCGCTCGCTGCCGGCGGTGATGGTGCCGGTGCTCTTGACGCCGGTCGTGGCCAGGGCGGTGAACGCGAAGTCAGGCATGGTCAATCCGAACGAAAAATGCAAAACGCAAAACGAAAAAGGGCAACCAGACCGCCTTCACTTTTTCGCTTTGTGTTTTTCGTTTGGGTTTAGCTGATGTCCCCCGCCGTCGTCCGCCCCACCTCGTCCAGCGTGGTGGTGCCGCGGATGCACTTCAGGAACCCGTCCTGCCGCAGCGTCCGCATGCCCTGCTTGAGCGCCTCCATGCGGATGACCGACGCGTTCACCTTCTGCACGATCAGGTCGCGGATCAGGTCGGAGTTCACCAGCAGCTCGTGGATGCCCGTCCGCCCGCGGTATCCGCTGTTCCGGCAGTTGCGGCACCCCTCCCCCTTGAACACCGACTGCCACGGGGCGCCGGTGATGGCGTCCGCCTTCGGGAAGTCGATCGGCAGTTCCTCGGTGCCGGCCGGGTCGTACGGCGTCTTGCAGTCCGGGCAGATGGTCCGCACCAGCCGCTGCGCCAGGATGCCCTCGACCGTGCTGGCCACCAGGAACGGCTCCACCTTCATGTCGATGAGACGGGTGAACGCGCTCGGGGCGTCGTTCGTGTGCAGGGTGCTGAACACCAGGTGCCCGGTGAGCGACGCCTGGATGGCCGACTCGGCCGTCTCCAGATCCCGCATCTCGCCGATCAGCACCACGTCCGGGTCGTGCCGGAGGATGCTGCGGAGGGCGGCGGCGAACGTCAGCCCGATCTTGGCGTGCGTCTGGATCTGGCAGATGCCCGCCTGCTGGTACTCGACCGGGTCCTCGACGGTGATGATCTTGGTCGTCTCGTCCTTCACCTCGTTCAGCGCCGAGTACAGGGTGGTGGACTTGCCCGACCCGGTCGGCCCGGTGACGATGACGATGCCGTGCGGGCGGTCGATGAGTTGGCGGAACTTCTTGTCGTAGTCCTCGACGAACCCGATGTTCTTCAGGTTGAACACCATGCGGCCCTTGTCCAGGAGCCGCATGACGATCCCCTCGCCGTGTACCATCGGGATGATGGACACCCGCACGTCCACCTCGCGGCCCTGCACCTTCATCTTGATGCGGCCGTCCTGCGGCAACCGCTTCTCGGCGATGTTCAGCCGGGCCATGATCTTCAACCGACTCACGATGGCGTTCTGCCAGCGGTTGATCCCCTCCGGCAGCCGCTGAATTTGCAGCAGGCCGTCGATGCGGTATCGGATGGTGATGCCCGTCTCTTCGTGTTCGATGTGAATGTCGCTTGCCCGCTCGGCCGCCGCTTCCGTCAGGATCTTGTTCACCAGCCCGACCACCGTCGCCTCCTGGGCGGCCTTCGCCGCCTCGGAGTCGTCCGCCTCGATCTCCTCCAGCAGTTCGATGTCGTCCTGCTCGCCGGCGGTGGCGTTCAGCGCGGCCACGTTGTCGCCGCCGATGCCGAAGTGCAGCTTGAGTAGCCGGGCGATCTCTTTCGGGCTGCCCAGCACCGGGTGGATGGCCAGGCCGGTGACGGTCTGCAGTTCGTCGATGGCGTACGAGTCGAACGGGTCGCCGGTGGCCACCACCAGGGTGCCGTTGTGCCGGGCGAGCGGCATCAGGTTCTTCTTGTGAACCAGCTTCTGAGGCACGCCGGTCAGGGCGGCCGGGTCGACGGTGGCATGCACCAGGTCGACGAACTCCATGCCGAACTCGTCGGCCAGCGCCGGGTACAGCTTCTCCTCCTTGACGAACCCCTTCTCCAGCAGGATGAAGTGCGGCGCCTTGTCGTGGACACGGGCAATGGCTTCAGCGGCCCGGTCGCGGTCGGCGTCCAGGATCACGCCGCGGTCGGCCAGGGTGTCAATCAGTTGCATGAAAATGCGACCCAACGGGAGGCGGGCCGGCAATAGCCGGTGTGCTGATAGTCTAGGCGGTCAAATATGAGAATGCCCTGAAGCGAATATGCGGGGCCGTGGGAAATTGTGCCGGCACCAGGTGGGGTGGGGGGAG
>CANJKY010000349.1 GCA_947474875.1 Gemmataceae bacterium | reverse complement strand
GTCCTTGGTTTGCCGCGGGACAGCGGCGGGGGCGAGACAGGCCCCGCGCGCCCCTGTCTCGCGGCAAACCAAACTCCCCCATTTTCTATCGACGAACCCAGGCCGCTCCGGGAACATCAAGTGGACAGGCCCGTGTGAGACCCGCATGACGACGGCCCTGAGCACCGGCATCCGGCGGGCAGCCGCCCGCATCGCCCCGGACCCCGCCCCGGACGGCGAACTGCTGTCCCGGTTCCTCGCCGCCCGCGACGAGGCGGCGTTCGCCGTGCTGGTACGGCGGCACGCAGCCATGGTGTTCGGCACCTGCCGGCGGGTGCTGGGCAACGCCCCGGACGCGGACGACGCGTTCCAGGCGGCGTTCGTGGTGCTGGTGCGGAAGGCCCACTCGCTGACCGACCGGGCGTGCGTCGGCAACTTCCTGTACGGGGTCGCGTTCCACACCGCACTCAAGGCGCGAGCGATGACCACCAAGCGGAAGGCGAAGGAGGCGCGGGCGAGCCGCACCGAGCCGGCGGCGGACCAAGGCGAACTGTCGCGGGCGCTGGACGAGGAGTTGGCGAAGCTGCCGGAGAAGTACCGCGAGCCGGTGGTGCTGTGCGAACTGGAAGGGGTGGGCCGGCGGGACGCGGCCGGGCGGCTGGGCGTGCCGGAGGGGACCATCTCCAGCCGGCTAGCCACCGCCCACCGGATGCTCGAAAAGCGGCTGAAGGCCCGCGGGTTCGCAACGGTGGCAATCGCGGCGGTGCTGGGAAATCAGGCGTTCGCGGTCTCCGATTCCCTGGCGGACGCGGCGGTGCGGGCGGCGGTGAACGGCTCGCCCGCGGGGGTGACACACCTGGCGGCGGAGGTCACGAAGATGTTCCTGCTGACCAAGCTGAAGGTGGGCGCGGCGGTGCTAGCCGGGGTGGTGCTGCTGCTCGCCGCCTGCGTCGGGTTCGTCCAGCGCGGGGTGGCGGCGGACGACAAGGCCGCACTGAAAGCACCCGTGCCGAAGAAGGACGAGAAAGACCAGGACCGCGTTCAGGGATTGTGGCAGGCAGAGAGCTTGGAGGCCGGCGGGCAGAAGGCGCCGGACGAGGCGGTGAAGGCGTTCCAAGTCCGGTTTAAGGGAACTGACATCACGTTCGCGGCCGACGACCGTACTCACACGTTCGACCTGGATTCGTCCACCATGCCGAAGGCGCTGAACCTGACCCCCGGCGACGGCCCCGCGAAGGGGAAGAAGCTGGAGTGTGCCATCTACGACCTGGACGGCGACACGCTGAAAATCTGCATGGACAAGGAAGGGCAAGCCGGCAAACGGCCGACGGAGTTCAAGACCACCCCGAACGACGGCCTCGCGCTGATGGTGCTCAAGCGGGTGAAGGAGAAGTCCGAGCCACCGGGCAAAAAGCCCGATTCTGACAAGGAGTACTCGCTCGCCCCCGGCGAGGTGCTGAAGCTCATCCCGTCGCCGTTCCCGGCCGGGCGGGAGAAGGTGTTCGACCGCATCCCGGCGAACAAGCGGACCGGCAGCCCGTTCGACACCAACCTGCTGGCGGTGAGCGTGGGTGACGGGTGGGCCGAGGTGTCCGAGTTTACCGCCCGCCGGTGGAAGGCCGGCGACCCGGTGAAGCCGCCGCAGTTGCTCCAGTACGTCAAACATCTGGTCGGCATCGACACGGCGACGGTGTCCGACCCGAACTGGCTGCTCGAATCGACGGTTCTGGATGCGGACGTTGTTGTCCGAAAGGGGGCCAAGCCGGAGGAACTGCTGGCCGCCCTCAGCCGCGAGTTGAAGGCGAAGTGCGGGGCGGACGTGACGTTCGCTTTCCGCGAGGTGGAGACCGAGGTGGTGGTGCTGAGCGGGAAGCACACCCTGAAGCGGAACCACGCCTTCCCCGGCCGGCCGTACAACGACGCGGCGCGGGTCGCCCTGACCGACAAACCTCTGGCCGGGTCGGGCGGTCGCGGGACGGCCCAACTGCCCGCCGAGTTAGCCACCTACCTCGGACGCCCGGTGGTGGACGAATCCGATCTGAAAACGAATGACGTGGCCGTGTGGATCACGTCCCCGAGCTACGACACCCGCCCGCAGGCCGCGGACCGCGACCCGGCGAAGGTGCTGAAGAGTTTCGCCGATCAGACCGGGCTGACCGCCAAGCTGGAAAAACGAAAAGTGCGGGCGGCGGTGGTGCAGCACGAGGAGGTGAAGAAGTGACGAGCGGTTGTTCGCGGCGAGTGAAACGAGCCGGGCCAGTCGGCTCGTTTCACTCGCCGCGAAGATGATTCGCTCACGCCCCGTACTTGCCGAACCGGCCGGCGTGGGCCATCGCCAGCAGCATCAGGTGCTTGGCCGCGAACTGCCCCAGCCCGCCGGTGCGGCACGCCCGCTCGCTGAACCCGTCCGCCCCGTCCGGCCGGCACAGGTCGCTCACGATCACCGTCGGCACTGGGTGGAAGCTGTGGCTCTTCATCTTGCTCGGGGTGCTGTGGTCGCCGGTGACGATCAGCACGTCCGGCTTGAGCGCGCGGATGCCGGGGACGGCCGCGTCCAGCTCCTCGATCTTCTTCACCTTCGCCGCGAAGTTGCCGTCCTCGCCGGTGCTGTCGGTGTACTTGTAGTGCAGGAAGAAGAAGTCGTAGTCGTTCCACGCCGCCTTCAGCCGGGCCACCTGGGACTGGAGCGTGTCGCCGGCGTCCAGGATGTCCATGCCCACCAGCCGGGCCAGCCCCTTGTACATCGGGTACACGGCGATGGCGGCCGACTTCAGCCCGTACACGTCCTGCATGGTGGCGATGGTCGGCATCTTGGCAAACCCGCGGAGGGTGGCCCCGTTCGTCGGCGCGTCGCCCTTCAGCAGGTCGGTCGCCTTGGCGATGAACTCGTTCACGACGGCGGCGGTCTTCTGGCTCGCCGCGTCCGCGCCCTCGGCTTTCAGCGGGGCGACGCCGACGGCCTGCGGGTCGGTGTCGTTCACCGCATCGCCCAGCCCGTCCGCCCGGAACACCAGCACGAACCGGTGCTCCTTCACCGGCTCGACGAACACCTCCGCCCCGCTCACCCGGATGGTGCGGAGTTTGTTCACGATCTCCTTGCACCGCTCGGTGGTCGGCCGCCCGGCCCGGCGGTCGGTGATCTTGCCGTCCGCCCCGAGGGTACAGAAGTTGCCGCGGATGCACACGTCCTTTGACGTGACCGCAAAGTTGATGCCCAGGGCTTCGAGGATGCCGCGGCCGATGCGGTACTCGAGCGGGTCGTACCCGAACAGGCCGAGGTGCCCCGGCCCGCTGCCGGGGGTGATGCCGGGCAGTACCGGGGTGCTCAGGCCGCACGTGCCCTCGCGGGCGCAGGCGTCCAGGTTCGGGGTGCTGGCCGTCTCCAGTTCGGTGCCGGGGTTGGGCGGCACCGGCAGCCCGCCCAGGCCGTCGGCCACCAGCAGAACGATCTTCGTGCCGTTGTTGTCGCGCAGCTCGCGGACTAACTCGTGTGTGTTCATGAGGATTCGTCTTCCGCATCCGGTTTCATGATCTACAGTAACGTCAGCATAGGTGGACCCACTGCGGTCGTCTTCGCTCCCCCCTGGTGCCGGACCCCGGCCCGGCGAAGATTACCGCCACCGTCGTTTCCAGGGGCGAACGATGCAACTGCCCGACGAGAACATCGAGTACAGCTACGCCCGTCTGATCGCCCCGCTGCCGGAAGCCTGGACCCCGCTCGCCGAACTGCAAGCCGCCCACCTGCTGAGCCCGGAGCGGCTGGATCAGATGCGGCCGCTGATGAACGCCATCCGCGGGAAGGTGGCGTCTGAGCGGGAACTGGCGAACCCGCCGGCCAAGGATCTGCCACTACAAGCCGGGTTCATCAACCTGCCGCAGAACACCCTGGACGCATACCGCCGCAAGGGGGACGCGAGCGAGCTGGGTAAGGTGCTGCGGCTCGCCCAGCGGCTGCGGGAGAACACCGACCGGGTGGTGGTGCTGGGCATCGGCGGCAGCTACCTGGGGGCGAAGGCGCTGTTCGACGCCTTGTGTCACACGTTCCACAACGAGCTGCCGCCGAAGCTGCGGATGGGCAAGCCGCGGGTGTACTTCGAGGGGAACAACGTCGACAACGACGCGCTCACCGAACTGCTCGAACTGCTGGAGAACGCGTGCGTCGAGCCGGACCTGCCGGAGGAGCGGTGGGGGGTGATCGTGATCAGCAAGTCCGGCGGCACGCTGGAAACCGCTGCCGCGTACCGGGCGGTGCGGGCGGAGATGGCCAAGTACTACGGGCCGAAGTCGGACTGGCTGCGACAGCTCATCATCCCCGTCACCGGGCCGAAGGGCAAGCTGCGGGACCTGGCCCGCGGCGAGGGCATCGCCGACGACGACATCCCCACCATCCCGGACGACGTGGGCGGGCGGTACAGCGTGTTCACCCCGGTCGGGCTGCTGCCGGCGGCGACGATGGGCCTCGACGTGCGGGCGCTGCTGCTCGGCGCGGCGGCCATGACCAAGCGGTTCCTGGAGGAGCCGTTCGACCGCAACCCGGTGCTCCAGTTCGCCGCCGTCAACCACCTGATGACCGAGGAACTGGGCAAGACCGGGCGGGTGATGGCGGTGTGGAGCAAGAAGCTGGAGAGCGTCGGGTTCTGGTACGACCAGCTGCTGAGCGAGAGCCTGGGCAAGAACAGCCGCGGGGCGACGCCCATCACCAGCGTGTACACCCGCGACCTGCACAGCCGCGGGCAGCAGCACCAGGAGGGCACCCGCGACAAGCTGATCAACAACCTGGTGGTCCGCCACCCGAAGCACCCGCCTATCCTCATCGGCATGGCCGACCGGAACGAGGACGACCTGAACCAGTTCAGTCGCAAGGGGTACCCGGACGTGCTGGACGCGGCGTTCAAGGGCACCAACCAGGCGTACACCGACGCCGCCCGACCGACCGCCGACATCGTCCTGCCGGGCGTCACCGAGCACACCATCGGCCAGTTGCTCCAAATGCTCATGCTGGCGACGGTGGTGGAGGGGCGGCTGATGAACGTGAACCCGTACGGCCAGCCGGGGGTGGAGGCGTACAAGAAGAACATGATGACGCTGCTGAAGGCCAGCCCGAACCTGCCCCGGGGTGAGGTGGCCGACCAGATGAAGGGGAAGTGAACTGCCGGTTCGCAAAGCCGCAAGCGGCTTTGCGGCATTTACCAGCGGACGTCGAACACCTGCCGCCGGTGGTCGCTCCACCCAGACGTCTTCAACTCGTACCGCACCGGGATCACCCGG
>CANJKY010000348.1 GCA_947474875.1 Gemmataceae bacterium | reverse complement strand
GAACACGTCGGTGCTGGCACCGGGGGCGAGGGTGGTGACATCCGGTGTGACGCCGGTACACCCGCAGCCGACGCGGATGTCGGTCGGCGAGGCGATCTTCAACGTCTGGTTCGTGCGGTTGGTGAACGGGAACGAGCGGCTGATGTCCTGGCCGGCGAGAATGGCGCCCACGTCGTAAATCGGCGTATTCGGGTCGGATTCGGCCGCGACCGCTTGCGGAACCGCTTCCGGCGAACGGTGACAGCCCGCGAAAACAGCTAAGACGAGAACTAGGAGGACAGTGGGCGTCCGGCGCACGGGAAGCCTCCCCGGGCATGGCTCTACGACCGAACCTGGAACCGGTGGTCAGGCCGACTTGGTCGCCCCACCACCTGCGCCGATGTTACTCGGCCGTCCTGTTCACAACAAGCGTAAAATGACCTAACGCAAGTTTTTTTTTTGGTTCGTGGTAACTGCCGATTGGCTATCGGGTTGCACCCGGACCGAATTCCATGTTGGATGCGTCACCATCGGCCCGCCGGTGCTCCGGGCCGGATCAATTCCCGCCGGTAGCACAGCGACGGCGGCTGTGCTACCGGTTATCATTTCATTCAAACCCGCTTTCCCCTCGCCCCCTCGCCCCCCCGCCCGCCCATGCCCACCACCGCCCTCGGCTCGTCCAAGTACCTGAAGGTGGCCGCCCGCATCGAAGCTGCCCTCCAGAGCGGGGCGTGGGACGGGGGCAAGATGCCCAGCGTCCGCGGCATCGCCGCCGAGTACGGCATCTCCGTGGTCACCGCCTCACGGGCGCTACAGGTGCTGCGGGACAAAGGGCTGATCCAGACGATCGAGCGGTCCGGGTGCTACCGCATCCCGCCGCCCACCGCCGACCGGTGGGCGGTGTGCCTGCGGCTCACCCCGGGCACCCTCCAGCGGTTCACCCTGTCCCTCGTCCAGTCCGGGTTCCAGGCGCTCGCCCGGCGGTCGCCCATGCACCTGGCGTTCGACGCGTTCGACCTGAAGCCGTCCCTCACCCGCGACGAGGCGGCGGCGGCGGCGGCGCAGGCGAAAGCGGACGGGCTGAAGGGGGTGTTCCTGCTGCCGTCGCGGGTGAGCGACGCGGACGGGGAGACGGACCGCACGTTCCTGGCGGGGTGCGGGGCCGCCGGGCTGCCGGTGGTGCTGGTCGAGCGGAACACCCGCGGGGCGACCGCCCTCACCCACGACCTGGTGGCCATCGACGACGTGGCTGCCGCCCGCGAGTGTACCGAGCACCTGCTCGCCGCCGGCCGGCGGCGGGTGGGCATCGTGGTCGCCTCGCCGGTGAGCAGTCACCACGACCGGGTGGCCGGGTACTTGCACGCCGTCCACGAGGCCGGGCAGGCCGGCCGCAAGCCCCCGCCTCAGCCGGTGGTCATCTGCCAGCCGGTGGACCTGCCGACCAAGGAGGCGCACGCGGCGGTGGCCGACGAGGTGCAGCGGCACAAGCTGGACGGGGTGGTGTGCTACCAGGACTACACCGCCCTCGGGCTGATCGTCGAGTTGCTCAACCGGCGGGCGAAGGTGCCGGACGACGTGGCGGTGGTCGGGTTCGACAACCTGCCGCTGGGCGAGGACTTCGGCATCTCGCTCACCACCTACGACTACCCCGGCGAGGCGATGGCCGAGCGGGCGGTGGAGGTGATGCGGGCGCGGGTCGCTCACCCGCACCGCCCGCCGGCTCGGGTGCTGGTGCCGGGCAAGCTGATCGTCCGGGCCAGCGCCCCGGCGGCGCTCTAAACTCGTCCGTCCCGACCTCGCCCGGTCGGCTTTGAGGTGCCGTGATCATGAGCCGGCGGGAGGACGTGGCGGTGGTGGGCGGGGGGATCGTCGGGCTGGCCCACGCCTGGGCGGCGGCCGCCCGCGGGCGGTCGGTGGTGGTGTTCGAGCGGGGGCCGAAGGCGGAGATGGCGTCGGTGCGGAACTTCGGCATGGTGTGGCCGATCGGCCAGCCGGCCGGCGAGCGGTACCAGACGGCGATGCGATCGCGGGCGAAGTGGCTGGAACTGCGGGACGCCGCCGGGGTGTGGCTGGAGGAGTGCGGGGCGGTTCACGTCGTTCGCCAACCGGACGAGTTGCGGGTGATCGAGGAGTTCGCTGCCGTCGCACCGGGGCTGGGGGTGGCGTGCGGGCTGATCCGCCCGGCCGACGCCGCCCGCCGGTTCCCCGCCCTCAACCCGGACGGCCTGCTCGGCGTGCTACACAGCCCGACCGAGTGTGTGGTCGACCCGCGGCAGGCGCTCGCCGCCATCCCCGAGTTCCTCGCCCGCAGGTACGGCGTCGAGTTCCGCTACCGCACCGCCGTCTCAGACGTGCAGATGCCGTTCGTCCGCACCGCCGCCGGCGACGAGTGGCGGGTGGACCGCTGCCTGGTGTGCTCCGGGGTCGACTTCGAGACACTGTTCCCGCGGGAGTTTGCCGCCGCCGGGCTGTCGCGGTGCAAGCTGCAGATGATGGCGACCGGCCCGCAGCCGGGCGGGTGGCGGCTCGGCCCGCACGTGGCCGGCGGGCTGACGCTGGCGCACTACCCGGCGTTCGAGGTGTGCAGGAGTCTGTCCGCGGTGAAGGAGCGGTTCGCCGCCGAGATGCCGGAGTACGTGAAGTTCGGTATCCACGTGATGGCAGCACAGAATCAGTTGGGCGAGGTGGTGATCGGCGACTCGCACGAGTACGACGACGCCATCAGCCCGTTCGACAACCAGCGGATCGACGACCTGATCCTCGACTACCTGAAACAGTTGGTACGACTGCCGGACCCGACCGTCCGCCGCCGCTGGCACGGGGTGTACGCCAAGCACCCGACGGCGGTGCAGTTCGCCGCCGAGCCGCAGCCCGGCTGCCACATCCTGGCCTCCCCCGGCGGGGCGGGCATGACTCTGGCGTTCGGCCTGGCCGAGGCGTGGTGGGGGTGACCCAAAACGACCCCGCCCGGCGGGTGCCGGGCGGGGTCGCGTGGGTGTGGCGGTCGGATTTCAGCCCACCAGCGCCTTGATGGCGTTCGCCTTCTCCCCGGCCAGGGCGGTCGGGCGGCCCAGGTTGTCGCGGATCTGGGCGGTCGGGTCGAGGCCCAGGCCGGCGTACAGGGTGGCGTACAGGTCCTGGATTTCCACCGGGTTGTCCTTCGGGGCGGTGCCGTCCTTGTCGGTGCTGCCGTAGGCGATCCCGCCCTTCAGGTTGCCGCCGCCGACCACCACGCTCCACGCCCGCGGGTAGTGGTCCCGTCCGCCGTTCTGGTTGATCCGCGGGGTGCGGCCGAACTCGCCCATCCACACGATCACCGTGTCCTTCAGCTTGCCGCTGGCGGCCAGGTCTTCGGTCAGGCTGCCCATCCCCTTGTCCAGCGTCGGCAGGGCGCGGGTGGCCAGGGCGTTGAAGATGCCGCCGTGCATGTCCCACCCGCCGAGGCTCACCTCGACGCACGCCACCCCGGCCTCCACCAGCTTGCGGGCGAGCAGGCACCCGCGGCCGAAGTCGGTGTTCCCGTACCGGGCCAGGTCCGCCTGGTCCTTGCTGCCGTTGAACTGGAACACTTCCTTGCGGCTGGACACCACCAGGTCGAGCGCCTTCTTGTACACGTCCTTATGGGCCTGCACGGCGTCGGCCGACACGTTCGTCTTCAGCCCGAGGCCCTTGTGCTTGCTGTCGTTCCCTTCCAGGGTATCGAACAGGGCGGCGCGGCGGGCCATCTGGTCGGACACGCTCTTCGGCGCCTCCATGTTCTCCGGGATGTTGCCCGGCCGCTGGACGGTGAAGTTGGCGTACTTCATGCCCAGGAACCCCGGCCCAGCCCCGCCCGGCAGCCCGGCCCCGCCGACGTTGATGAACGCCGGCAGGTCCATGTTCTTCATCGCCTCCGCGTCCTGGCTGTACTGGTGGGCCAGCACCGACCCGATGTGCGGGAAGTCGGACAGCGGGTTGGGCGACCGGCCGGTGCCCATCAGGTACGACCCCCGCTGGTGGTCCCCTTCCTTCGTGGTCAGCGAGCGGATGATGGACAGGTTCTTGAACTGCTTGGCCACCGTCGGCATCAGTTCGGTGATCTGCACCCCGCTGGCGGCGGTGGACTTCGGCTTGTGCTCGCCCCCGTTCGGGCTGTCCGGCTTCATGTCCCACAGGTCGATGGTGGTCGGCCCGCCGCCCATCCACAGGATGATCAGGCTCTTGTTCTTCTTCTTCATCTCGGCCGCTCGGACCGACAGGTTCGACAGGAAGTTCAGACCGGGGACGGTGACGGCGGCCGCCGCGGTGGCGTGTTTGAAGAAGTGCCGGCGGTCGGTGATGCCGAACATACAGAGGTCTCCGGTGTGGGGCCGTGAGAGTGGAAGGCGGTGCGAGCCAAGGTGTTAAGCACAGCCGGCGGGGCGGGTCGCCTACAATCCGCCAGCTTACCAGTGTGACGGAGCGGATTCCACGGAGTTCCCGATTTTCCAACCCGTTCGTTGAACCGGGCGTCCGATTTTTGCCCGCACCGGGGTTCTACGGTTGGCCCTCAGCCGGTTTTCATCCCCTTTGCTGTGCCACCCCGGTACACTCACCGGCGGCCGGCTCGGCCGCCGGCCGCTCTCCTCCTGGCAAATGGTGACCCATGAACGGACGACTCTGGATGCTGGCCGCAGTGTTGGTGGCCGTCGGCCCGCTACCGGCCGCGGATAAGCCGAAGGAACTGCCAACCCCGCCGAAGGGGTTCGACCAGAAACGGGAGGGCATCGATCGGGGCAAGGTGGACGTGGTGGAGTACGACTCGAAGGCGGCCGGGGCGAAGCGGAAGATGCTGGTGTACACCCCGCCGGGGTTCAAGAAGGAGACGAAGTACCCGGCGCTGTACCTGCTGCACGGCGGCGGGGACGACGAGACCGGGTGGACGAAGAAGGGGGCGGCGGACGTCATCCTGGACAACCTGTACGCGGACAAGAAGCTGGCGCCGATGATCGTGGTCATGCCGAACGGCCGGGTGGCGACGGCCGGGGGCGACGGCGGGAACCGGTTCGCCGGGTTCGACGCGTTCGGCAAAGACCTGCTCGGCGACATCATTCCCCACGTCGAGAAAGCGTACCCGGTGAAGGCCGACCGGGACCACCGGGCGCTGGCCGGGCTGAGCATGGGCGGGCTGCAGACGCTCGACATCGGCCTGCTCAACCTGGACAAGTTCAGCCGGCTGGGGGTGTTCAGCTCCGGCTGGTTCCCGGACCGGCTGACCAAGTTCGAGACGGAGAACGAGAAGCTGCTCCGCGACCCG
>CANJKY010000347.1 GCA_947474875.1 Gemmataceae bacterium | reverse complement strand
GTTCGGGGCGTGCAGCGACACCGCCAGGTGGTACTGCTTGTCCAGGTCGGCGAGCCGGCGGATCTTGGCCGGCAGCCCGACCGTGCTGATGGTGATGTGCCGGGCGCCGATGTCCAAGCCGTTCTTGCTGCCGGCCACGGCCAGGGCGTCGAGCAGGTGGTCCAGGTTGGCGAGCGGTTCGCCCATGCCCATGACCACGATGTGCGTGAGGCGGGCCGCCCGCTCCGGATCGGTGGTCTGCGGATCGGTGAGGTTCCGGAGCCGCACCAACTGCTCGACGATCTCGCCGGCGGTCAGGTTGCGGTCCACCCCGTTCAGCCCGCTGGCGCAGAACACGCACCCCATGCCGCACCCCACCTGGGTGCTGATGCACGCCGTCGCCCGCCCGGCGTCCTGGATGAGCACGCACTCGATCAGCTTGCCGTCGGTCAGCCGCAGGAGCAGTTTGTGGGTGCCGTCGGACGACTCCAGGTGCTTGTCCACGCGGGTGCCGAACAGGTCGAACGCCTCGGCCAGTTCCTCCCGCAACCCCTTCGGCAGGTCGGTCATCTGGTCGAACGAGGTGGCGCGGGCCTGGAGCACCCAGCGGCGGACCTGCTTCGCCCGCATCGGTGGCTGGTTGCGTTCGGCCAGCCACGCCTTGAACTCGTCGGCCGGCACGTCGAGCAGCGGCCGGCGGGTTACCGGCGGGGCGGGGGATGCGAGCGGGAGTGGCACGACGGACATAGCGGTCATTCTACCCGCTCGCCACGTGATTTGGACGGGAACCAGGAATCACACGAATAGAACGAATCCAAACCGAGGGCCAGGAATGCACACGATTACGCCACCCCGTCGGGTCTTCTGGAATTCGTGGCGTCCGTCTTGTTCGTGGTTCCTACTGCTTCTCTTTATCCCCTCCGCCGCCGCTGCGAACAGGCCGAACGTCGTCGTCATCCTGTGTGACGACATGGGGTTCTCCGACCTCGGCTGTTACGGCGGGGAGATCGCTACGCCGAACCTCGACGCGATGGCGGCGAACGGGGTGCGGTTCACCCAGTTCTACAACACCGCCCGCTGCTGCCCGACGCGGGCCAGCCTGCTCACCGGCCTGTACCCGCACCAGGCGGGCATCGGCCACATGATGGACGACAAGGGGAAGCCGGGGTACACCGGGAATCTGAATAAGGGGTGCCGCACCATCGCCGAGGTGCTGAAGCCCGCGGGTTACCGCAGCTACGCCGTCGGCAAGTGGCACGTCACCCGGCACATCGCCGTCGACGGGCCGAAGCACAACTGGCCGTTGAGCCGCGGGTTCGACCGCTACTACGGAACCATCCACGGGGCCGGCAGCTACTTCGACCCCAGCTCCCTCGTCCGCGACGACACCATGATCTCACCGTTCGCGGACACGGAGTACACGCCGAAGACGTACTACTACACCGACGCCATCGCCGACCACGCGGTGCGATTCGTAGGCGACCACGCGAAGGACCACGCCGAAAAGCCGTTCTTCCTGTACGTCGCGTTCACCGCCGCCCACTGGCCGATGCACGCCCTGCCCGAGGACATCAAGAAGTATCAGGGCAAGTACGCCGGCGGGTACGAGCCGATCCGCAAGGCCCGATTCGAGAAGGCGGCGAAACTCGGGCTGATCGACCCGAACCAGCCGATGACCCCGCACCCGATGAAGTGGGACGACGTGAAGGACAAGAAGTGGGAGGCGGCGGGCATGGAGGTGTACGCGGCGATGATCGACCGCATGGACCAGGGCGTGGGCAAGCTGGTGGCCGAGTTGAAGCGGACCGGGCAGTTCGAGAACACACTCATCCTGTTCCTGCAAGACAACGGCGGGTGCGCCGAACCCCAGGGCCGCACCGGGAACGCCAACCACCCGAACATCGATCGCCCCGACAAGCCGACGCTGCCGGCGATGAAGCCGACCGACTTCGCCGCGGCCGGCAGCGTGCCGAAACAGACCCGCGACGGGTACCCGGTGCGGATGGGGCCGAAGGTGATGCCCGGCCCGGCCGACACCTACATCGCCTACGGCAAAGGGTGGGCGACGGTGAGCAACACCCCGTTCCGCGAGTACAAGCACTGGGTTCACGAGGGCGGCATCAGCACCCCGCTCATCGCCCACTGGCCGAAGGGGATCGCCGCGAAGGGCGAACTGCGGACGCAGCCGGGTCACCTGATCGACATCGCCGCCACGTGCGCCGACCTGGGCGGGGCGACGTACCCGAAGGAGGCCCCGCCGCTGGAGGGGAAGAGCCTGCGGTCGGCGTTCGACAACCAGCCGCTCGACCGCGATCTGTACTGGGAGCACGAGGGCAACCGGGCGGTACGGATCGGGAACTGGAAGCTGGTGGCCAAGCACGACAAGCCATGGGAGTTGTACGACCTCAGCCGGGATCGGGTCGAGAGCACCGACCTGGCGACGAAGGAGCCGGAGCGGGTGAAGGAGATGGCCGCCAAGTACGACGCTTACGCGAAGCGGGCGAATGTGGAGCCTTGGCCGCTCAGCCCGCCCGGCAAGTGACGGGTGAGGGGTGCCGGCCGGAGGGAACTCGCTCGGGTTGCCGAACCTGTCGAGCGGGTGTATTGTCTAGTGGGTAGTAACGACGCCCGAATCACGGCGTTCGCCGCCTTAGCTCAGCGGTAGAGCACCGCTTTCGTAAAGCGGGGGTCCAGGGTTCAAATCCCTGAGGCGGCTTTGATCCGAACGTCGCAAGGTTTTGCCTTGCGACGTTTTTTCTTTCACTGCCTTCGATTGCGGCGGGAGCGGGCACGGATCATCGACCTGTGCTGCACTCGCGGGCATCGGCGGACCAGGTGATCCGTTCGAACGACCCTGCCGAATGCACTGAAAATCAACCGTCCGCAACCCGTTTCGCAGCCCACGTCTGTCTTCGGCACACCGCCTGCTCTGGCCCGAGCTGGGCATTCCATTTCCCATCCTACGGGACCGAACTCACCGGCCTCGCAGGGGTGCGTGCGGATCGGGGCACGACCGTGAGTCATGTGGTTCCGGGCACGGTGTATCTCGTCGGGGCCGGGCCGGGGGCGGCCGACCTCATCACCGTCCGTGGGTTGCGGGTGCTACAGTCCGCCGACGCTGTCCTGACCGACGCCCTCATCGCCCCCGAACTGCTGGCCGAAGCCCGACCCGACGCCGAGCGGTTGCACGTCGGCAAACGAGGCTACTGCGTCGGCAGCACGAAGCAAGAGACGATCAACGACGCGCTGATTCGCCTCGCCCGGCAGGGCAAATCGGTGTGTCGGCTGAAGTGCGGTGACCCGTGCGTGTTCGGTCGCGGCGGGGAAGAGGCCGAGGTGCTAGCCGCTGCCGGCGTGCCGTTCGAGATCGTGCCCGGTGTGACCGCCGCCGTCGGTGCCCTGGCCGCGGCGAACATCCCCCTGACTCACCGCGAGGTCGGGCCGGCCGTCGCCCTGGTCACCGGCCACCACGACCCCGGTTCCGACGACTGCCCCCACAACTGGGACGCGCTGGCGCGAATGCCGGTCGTGGTGTTCTACATGGCGGTGCGGCACATCGCCGCCATCGCCCGGCGGCTGGAGAGTTCCGGTTTACCCCCCGGCACCCCCGCCGCCGTCATCCAGTCCGGCTCGCTGCCGGAACAGGTCGTCGTCGCCGCCGACCTCGCCACCATCGCCACGGCGTCGGCCGGGGTAAGCGGCCCGGCGGTGTTCGTGGTCGGCGAGGTGGTGCGGCACCGGGACCGCCTGCTCGGCCTCGTCGCCGCCCGATCCGGAGTCTCGGCATGATCCGCCCGCTGCACCCGTACAAGCCGAAGGTGGTGGTGATCGGCAACGGCATGGCCGGCGCGCGGTTCCTCGAAGACCTGCTCGCCGCCGACCCCGACCGCTTCGACATCACCGTGTTCGGCGACGAACCCTACGGCAACTACAACCGCATCCTGCTGTCGAACGTGCTGAACGGCACACAGGACGCGAAGGAGATCTTCCTCAACCCGCTGGCGTGGTACGCCGAGAACGGCATCACCCTGCACGCCGGCGAGCGCGTCACGCGGATCGACCGGGAAACCAAGACGGTGTGGGCGGGCGACTTCGGCGTCGAGTACGACTCTCTGGTCATCGCCACCGGCAGCAAGCCGTTCGTCCCGCCGATTCCCGGCACGACGCTGCACGGCGTGTTCGTGTTCCGCACGCTGGACGACTGCCGGCACATCGCCGACTACGCGAAGAACTGCAAGAGTGCGGTCGTCATCGGCGGCGGGCTGCTCGGGCTGGAAGCGGCCAAGGGGCTGATGACGCACGACGTGGCGGTCACGGTCGTCGAAATGGCCCCGTGGCTGATGAGCGTACAACTGGATGAAGCCGGCGGGAAAGTGCTCGGCGACACCATCGCGAACCTCGGCATCACCGCCAAGACCGGGGCGAGCACAAAGGAACTGACCGGGCACACCAGCGTGACCGGGGTGAAGTTCGCCGACGGTTCGGAGATTGCGGCCGACATGGTGGTGATTTCCGCCGGCATCCGACCGAACGTAGACCTGGCGAAGGGGTGCGGCATCGTCTGCGATCGGGCGATCGTGGTCGATGACCAGATGCGGACGAACGACCCGGCGGTGTTCGCCGTCGGCGAGTGCGTTCAGCACCGCGGCCTGATCTACGGTCTGGTCGCCCCGCTGTGGGAGCAGACGAAGGTGCTGGCGAAGGTGCTGAGCGGGGCGGACACGGCGGCGGCGTACACCGGCTCGAAGATCGCCACCAAGCTGAAGGTGATGGGCGTCGAACTGGCGAGCATGGGCCGCATTTCGGACGTGAAACCGACGGACGAGGTCGTGCAGTTCAGCGAGCCGGCCCGCAACGTGTACTGGAAGGCGATCGTCCGCGACGGCAGGCTGAGCGCGGCGTGTCTGCTCGGCGACCTCGGCCCGGCCGACGACCTGATGCGGATGTTCCAGGCCGAATCGCCGGTGCCGCAACGCCGGCTCGAACTGTTCTTCTCCGCCAACTCCGCGGGGAAAGAGACTTCGCTGGCCGACCTGCCGGATTCGCACCAGGTGTGCGACTGCAACGGGGTGTGCAAGGGCACCATCGTCAAAGCCATTCAAGCCGGCAAATGCACGGTGCCGGCGGTGGGCAAGGCCACTCGCGCTGGCACCGGCTGCGGCAGTTGCAAAAAGCTGGTGAAGGGGCTGATCGAGGCGGTGGCCGGCGGGGTGAAGGCCGACCCGAGCGAGGGCTGGTACGTCCCCGCCGTGCCGCTGGACAAGCCGACGTTGGTGACGGTGGTGAAGAAGCGCGGG
>CANJKY010000346.1 GCA_947474875.1 Gemmataceae bacterium | reverse complement strand
GCCGACTCGCCACAGTTCTCGGCGATGTCGGCCAAGGCGTGCCCGCCGCAGGCGGTGGGCGGGGCGCTAGCCCTTCAGAACGGCATCGGGTTCCTCATCACCATCGCCTCAATCCAACTGGCCGGGGTACTGTGGCCGACGTGGAACGAGTGGACGGTGTGGGTGTTACTGCCGGGGCCGGTGTTCGGGTTGCTGGCGCTGCGGACGAAAGCCCAGGGACGGCCGTCCCTGGGCTTGTGATTCACCCCACCGTCTCGCGGTCGCCTGGGTGCGGCACGGCCACGTCGTCGAACCCGACCCCCCGCAGGGTCTCGGCCAGCGCCTCCGCCTGATCCCGCTCGCCGTGGATCAGGCGCACCTTCTTCACCCGCCCGACCAGCGGGGTCAGATATGCCACGAAGTCGTCCTTGTCCGCGTGCCCGCTGAACCCCTCCAGGTGGACCACCTCGATCCACTTGTTCCACTCCTTCCCCTGGAAGTACACCACCGGCTTCGGCTCCATCAGCCGCCGGCCGGTGGTGCCGTGCGCCTGGTAGCTGACCAGGATGACCGCGCACCGCGGGTCGTCCACCACCTGCTTCAGGTGGGACACGATCCGCCCGGCGTCGCACATGCCGCTGGACGCGATCAGGATGAACGGCCCCGGCTTGGTGGTCAGTTCGGAACTGGCCTCGAAGCTGCGGACGTAGGTGACGCCGTCCCCGCCGAGCAGCCCGTGCCCCTCCCGCACCGCCGCCCCCACCTCCGGAGCCAGGCTGTTCGGGTGGGCGCGGTACACCTCGGCGATCTCCGCCGCCAGCGGGCTGTCCACATAGATCGGCACCTTCGGCACCTTCCCGGCCCGCAGCCCGAGTTGCAGGTAGTGGATGATGAGCTGAATGCGGCCCAGGCTGAACGCCGGGATGAGCGCCTTCCCGCCGCGGGCGATGACCGCTTTCACGGCGGTGTACAGCTTCTCCACCGTGTCGCCGACGGGCACGTGCTGGCGGTTGCCGTAGGTGGATTCGCACACCAGCAGGTCGGCCGGCGGGATGTCCGCGGTCGGCTTCAGTAACGGCAACCCGCGGCGGCCGAGGTCACCGCTGAACGTGAGCGTGTGCGGCCTGTCCCGCCCGTCGGCGGTGAGGTGGACCATCGCCGACCCGAGGATGTGCCCGGCCTCGTGGAACCGGAACCGCACCCCGCGGCCGACGTCCACCTCTTTCCCGTAGGGCACGGTGACGAGCTGCTCGAACGCCCGGTCCACGTCCGCGTAGGTGTACAGCGGCTGCACCCACGGCTCGGCGTAGTTGCGGGCGATGTTGATGTGCGCCGCCTCTTCTTCCTGGATCTTGGCCGAGTCGTGCAGCATCACCCGCAACAGGTCGTGCGTCGGCGGGGTGACGAACACCGGCCCGCGGTACCCCTGCCGCACCAGCGTCGGCAGGTTGCCGCAGTGGTCGATGTGCGCGTGGCTGATGACGACGGCGTCGAGCTGGTCCGGGTGGAACGGGAACCGGCTGTTCCGCTGGCGTGCCTCCTCGCGGCGGCCCTGGTGCAGCCCGCAGTCGAGCAAAATCTGCTGGTTGCCGGCGTCGAGCAGGTGCATCGACCCGCTGACCGAACTGGCGGCGCCCCAGAAGGTGAGCGCCGGTGGCACGGCAAACGGGTCGGTCGGGTCGTCGGTGGCGGGTGTCATCCCCCAATTCTAGGCGGTTGGTCTACAATAGCCCCGCGTTTTCCGGCACGGGGGGCGGTGCGACCATGCTCGTCGGTCAAACCATCGGCAGCCCGGCGAAGGGCGAGTTCCTGATCGAGAAGGAACTCGGCTGCGGGGCCATGGGGACGGTGTACCGGGCCACCCTCACGCTGAACGGGAAGAAGTTGCCGGTGGCGCTCAAAGTGGTGTCCCTCGGGCTGCTCGGGAACGAGTCGGCCATGGCCCGGTTCGAGCGGGAGGCGGCCATCCTGAAGCAGCTGCGGCACCCGCACATCGTCCGGCTGTACGGCACCGGGCGGTTCCGCGGCACCCCGTACATCGCCATGGAGTTCATCGACGGCGAGCCGCTCGACCGCGCGCTGGCCCGCCGCGGGCGGATGGGGTGGGAGGAGGTGCTCGGGTACGCCAAGCAGTTGTGCCAGGCGCTGCGGCACGCGCACGAGAAGGGCATCATCCACCGCGACCTGAAGCCGTCCAACCTGATGATCACCAAGGACGGCACGCTCAAGCTGGCCGACTTCGGCATCGCCAAGGACGAGGACGTGACCGCCCTGACCGGGGCGAACAGCACCATCGGCACGGCCGCGTACATGTCCCCGGAGCAGTGCCGCGGGAGCAAGGTGCTGACCGCCAAGTCCGACCTGTACTCGCTCGGGGTGGTGCTGTACGAGCTGATCACCGGCAAGAAGCCGTTCTACGCCGACACGTCCATGGACATGTTCCTGAAGCACGTGAACGACACCCCGGTGCGGCCGAGCAAGCTGGTGGCCGACCTGCCGGTGTGGGTGGACAACCTGATCCTGCACCTGATGGAGAAGTCGCCGGACGCCCGCCCGCTGGACGCGGCCACCGTCGGCCAGCTGATCGGGGTGATCGAGGACAAGGTGCGGAACCAACAGAGCGCCGGGGTGGACGCGGCCACCGCCCGCCGCATCGACCGCAAGCTGAACGAGGCGGCCGGGATGACGGACGAGGACCGGGAGGCCGCCCGCGCGCTGAAGGGGAAGAAGAAGAAAAAGAGGAAGGTGGAGGCAGTGCCGCTGTTCCAGCGGACGTGGGTGAAGGCGGTCGGACTGGGGGTGATCCTCCTCGCACTGGTCGGCGTCGGGGTGTGGCTCAGCCTGCCGAAATCCCCCGACCAGGCGTTCGAGGCGGTGGCGAAGGCGGCCACGGCGGACGACAAGCTGGAGGCGGTGAAGGAGTTCCTGAAGGAGTACGGCGGGAAGGACCACCCGAAGGTGGCCGAGGCGCGGGCACTCTTCAAAGACCTGCGGGCGAAGAAGGCCGACCAGCAGTTGGTGAACCGCTACGGGTCGGACGACCCGACCAAGCCGAACCGGCGCAAGGCCCAGGATCAGGAGTCGCAGGAGACGATGGACGTCGTCTGGGGGGCGATGAAGGCGGAAAAGGAGGGCAAGCTGAAGGAGGCCGCCGCCGGCTGGACCGCCGCCCGCGACGCCATCCCGGACGTGGACCCGAGCAAGTACGCCGACGAGGACGCGGTGCGGGTGACGGCGTACCGGTGGGCGGCCGAACGACGGCTGGCCGACCTGGACGCGGTCGGCCGCGAGGCCGCCCGGCTGGACGCGGTGCTGGACAAGGGGTACGCCGAGGAGACGCTGCCGGCGTTCGACGAGCGTGTGCCGGAGACGCGGGCGGTGAAGGCGGTGCGGCTGGAGAAGATGACCGACCGGGCCAAGGCGAGCCGGGTGTGGGCAGACCTGGCCGCCGCTACCTCCGCCGACGCCGACCAGCGGCGGTGGCACCTGCTCGCACTCGGGCGGACGGTGGCCACCACCCCGGACAAGGGCAAGGAAGACGAGGCGAAATCGCACCGGCTGGACGTGGTGACGAAGACCGCGGACGCGGCCGCATCCAAATGGGCGGCGGTGAAGACCGACCCGAAGCTGCTGGTCGAGTGGCGGGACGTGCGGAACGCCTGCCGCGACCTGATCGACCTGTACGCCGACGAGTCGGACGAGGCGATCAAGACAAAGGTGGACGCGGCGAAGGCGCTGCTGACCGAAGCCGTGGCGAAGTGACGGCTTGTCTTCTCCCTCTCCCCGTGAGGGAGAGGGCAAGCGAGCGGAGCGAGCGCGGGTGAGGGGTTCATTCCCAACCACCCCTCTCCCCGGCTCGACTGCGTCTCGCCGCCCCTCTCCCTCACGGGGAGAGGGTGTAGAATCGCCTCTCGGCTCATTCGCTTCCCAAGAGGTGCCATGCCCCCATCCCCGTACACCGCCGTCGCCCGCCCGAAGTCCCTGGCCGCGTTCGAGCGGGCGCAGCGGCTCATCCCCGGCGGGGTGAACAGCCCAGCCCGCGCGTTCGGGGCCGTCGGCGGCACCCCGCTGTTCATCGCCAACGCGCACGGCCAGTTCCTCGAAGACCTGGACGGCTTCCGCTACCTCGACTTCATCGGCTCGTGGGGGCCGATGATCCTCGGCCACGGCCACCCGAAGGTGGTCGAGGCCACGACCGCCGCGCTGCACCGCGGCACCAGCTACGGCGCCCCGTGCGAACCGGAGAGCGAACTGGCCGCGCTGGTGATCGACGCCGTGCCGACCGTCGAGATGGTGCGGTTCACGTCCAGCGGCACCGAGGCGGCGATGAGCGCCCTGCGGCTGGCCCGCGGGTTCACCGGCCGGGACGTGGTGGTCAAGTTCGCCGGCTGCTACCACGGGCACGTCGATTCGCTGCTCGTGTCCGCCGGCAGCAGCGCCCTGACGCTCGGCGTGCCGAACAGCCCCGGCGTGCCGGCCGACACGGTGAAGGACACGGTGGTGCTGCGGTACAACGACACCCAGCAACTGGCCGACCTGTTCGCCGCGAAGGGTGACCGGATCGCCGGGGTGATGCTCGAACCGGTCGCCGGGAACATGGGCCTGGTGACGCCCACGCCCGAGTTCCGCAAAGCCCTCCGCGACCTGACGCACAAGCACGGCGCGCTGCTCATCTACGACGAGGTGATGACCGGCTTCCGCCTGAGTTACGGCGGGGCGCAGCGGCTGCTCGGCGACTCGCCCGACCTGACGGTGCTGGGCAAGATCATCGGCGGCGGGTACCCGGTGGGTGCCTACGGCGGGCGGGCGGACATCATGAAGCGGGTGATGCCTGCCGGCCCGGTGTTCCAGGCCGGCACCCTGTCCGGCAACCCGGTGGCGATGGCCGCCGGCATCGCCACCCTGACCGAACTGAAGGCGAACCCGCCCTACGAGCGGCTCGAAGCGATGTCGGCGAAGATCGAGACCGGGTTTACCGCCGCCTGCAAGGAACGAAACATCCCGCACCGGTTCAACCGCGTCGGCAGCATGTGGACGCTGTTCTTCACCGGCACCCCCGTCACCGACCTGGACACCGCCAAGACGAGTGACACCGACCGGTTCGCCCGCTTCTTCTGGGCGATGATGGACCGCGGGGTGTACCTGCCGTGCAGCCAGTTCGAGGCGGCGTTCACCTGTTCGGCGATGACCGACACCGACATCGAGGCGACGGTGAAAGCGGCGACGGAGAGCGTAGCGACGCTGTGATCCTGGTGGCACAGGCTTCCAAGCCAGTGTTCCTCCGAACACAGGCGTGG
>CANJKY010000345.1 GCA_947474875.1 Gemmataceae bacterium | reverse complement strand
CGCGAACGTCACCTGCTCGGTGTAGGTTCCCTTGGCGACGACGATGGTGTCGCCGGCCTTCGCCGCGTCCACCGCTGCTTGAATGGTCGTGTACTTGGCGGACGGAATCTGCTGTCGGTCGTCGTCCACGAACAGGGTGGCGGGGACGGCCCGATCTTCGAGCAACTCAAACCGGAGCGCCGGCCGGCGGGTGAACTGGGTCGCCATCAACGAAGTCTCCTCATGATGATGCGGGGCGACGACGTGGGCGAGAGGCGCATTGTGCTGCGATCAGCGGACCGGTCTACGGCGATCCGGTGCGGTTCACGAAATACTCTCGCCGGGCACCCCAAATGCGCCGGCATTTTCCGCACCCGGTTTCTCGAACGGCACACGGCGACGGGTCGGTTTCCGGTTGCCACCGCACATCTCATGCCCGGACAATGGCACCATGAGTACCGCCCGCGACGACGACCCCGACCTGAACCCCGGCGAGTACGGGTTCTCCGACCCCGCCCCGGCGAAGCGGGAGGCGCCGCCGACCAAACACGACAAGTACGCCACCAGCGAGCCGGAGGTCGAGGAGGAACCGAAGCCGCGGAAGAGGAAGCGGCGGGACGGCGACCCGCGGGACGAACCGGTAGAGCCGAAGCCGAAGAAGCGGCGGCGGGATCTGGCCTACGACGACCCGCCCGCACCGAACCCGCAAGACCTGGACCCGCTGACCAAACCGCGGCCGTGGTGGTTCTGGACGGTGTGCCTGTCGGTACTCGGGCTGCTCGGCACCGTGGCCGCGGCGGTGTACGTGGCGACGAAGGCGTCGGCGACGGTCGGGGGGATTGCCCTGGTCGGCGGGGTGGTCGGGGCGGTGGCCGAGACGGCGGTCATCTCGGTCATGCTCATTTTCATCGGGCAGGTGTTCGGCATCGACTACGGCCCGGTCGCCCAGGCGGTGGTGAAACTGTTCGGCAGCGTGGCGTTCATCAACGGGTTCACCCTCGGGTTCGGGCTGCTGTGCTACGGGTGTATCGGCCCGCTCGGCATCCTCATGGCCGTCGCGTCCATCAGCCTGGTGGCGTTCGCCACCTTCCAGGCACAGTTCCAACTGAACATGTACGAGGCGCTGCTGACGGTGTTCGTCATCGAGGGGTGCGCGTGGGTGATGGCGTTCGGCCTGGGCATGGCGTACATGGGCAGCATCAAGTGACGGCGGTTCGGCTTTCCGATTGCTCCCCGCCGGGCGGTAGGGTATCTTTCACCTACCTACCTTTTCGGTGAAACTTCCGGCCACACCGGAGCGTCTCACCGTCACCGCCGACCCCCACTTTCGACAGAGGCCCGCCATGCTCACCTTCCTCGGCCGCTCTCAGCCGTTCTGCGACGGGCTGAACCGTCGCAACTTCCTCCGCGTCGGCGCGTTCGGCGCCGGGCTGACCCTGGCCGACCAACTGCGGTTGCGGGCGGCGAACAAGGGCGACGAGCCGGGGTTGCGGGGATCGGCCGAGACGCCGAAGTCGGCCATCATGATCTACCTGCCGGGCGGGCCGAGCCACCTCGACATGTGGGACCTGAAGCCGGACGCGCCGGCCGAGTTCCGCGGCGAGTTCAAGCCGGTCAGCACGAACGTGCCCGGGGTGCAGATCTGCGAACACTTCCCGCTCCAGGCGAAGATGTTCGACAAGCTGGCGGTGGTGCGGAGCCTGGTGGCGGTGGACGAGCACAGCGACTCGTACGTGATGACCGGGTACAGCGAGCAGGTGAACCGAACCGCCGGGCACCCGAGCTTCGGGTCGGTGGTGTCGAAGGTGCGGGGCGGGGCGGGCGACGTGCCGCCGTTCGTGTCGCTCCGCGGGATGAGCGTCGGCACCGAGCCGGGGTTCCTCGGGGTGGCCCACCGCCCGTTCGCCCCGGAAGGACCAGGCAAAGAGAACCTGCGGCTGGCGAACGGCGTCACCGCCGGGCGGATGGACGACCGCAAAGACCTGCTCGCCAGCTTCGACACGGTGCGGCGGGACATCGACGCCAGCGGCAGCATGAACGGGATGGACTCGTTCACCCAGCGGGCGTTCGACATGATCGCGTCCGGGCTGGTGCGGAAGGCGCTCGACCTGAAGAACGAAGACCCCCGCACCCGCGAGCGGTACAAGGGGGTGGAGCAGTTCCTCACCGCCCGCCGGCTGGTGGAGGCCGGGGTCGGGTGTGTGACCCTCAGCTACGGCGGGTGGGACACGCACGACAGCAACTTCAAGACGCTGGCCCGGCAACTGCCGATGCTCGACCGCGGCATCGCCGCCCTCATCCAGGACCTGCACGACCGCGGCATGCAGGACGACGTGGTAACGGTCGTGTGGGGCGAGTTCGGCCGCACCCCAAAGATCAACAACAGCAACGCCGGGCGGGACCACTGGTCGCCGGTCATGTCCGCGCTGGTGGCCGGCGGCGGGCTGAAGATGGGCCAGGCGATCGGGGCCAGCACCGCCCGTGGGGAGACGCCGAAGGACCGGCCGTACAAGGTGCCGCACCTGCTCAGCACCCTGTACAAGGCGATGGGCATCGACCCGAGCCAGACGTTCCCGAGCGGCAGCGGCCGGCCGATGTACGTGCTGGACGAGCGGGACGTGGTGAAGGAACTGGTGTGAGTGAGGCGGGGAATCACGAAGCCCATCCGCAACCACGGGTGGGCTTCTTCGTTTCCACACACTTCTGCTGGGGGTGGTAAGACTACTTCCAGACCTGATCGTGGCCGACCGCTGTGCCGCACAATTAGGCACGACTCGCGGGCGGGTCAGAATCGACTCTCGTGTAAGACACTGGAAAACCAGGGGTATCTTACTCGTTAAGTTTGAAACAGGCGGATTGGCACCGCGGTTGCGTTGTGTCAGACATGCGACGGTGATTCTCCCACCCTACTCATCCGCGGACGGTTCGCGGGTGATCCTAGCGGCCCTCTCCTCCCGCTACCCAGTACGAACCACGCCGGCCCGCCTTGCGGCGGGAGTGGTGTTCTCTGTTCCGTGGAGGTTTCGTGAAGGTGCTCACCCGACTGCCGCAACGTCTGTCCGTGTTCCTGGTCGTGCCGCTCGCGGCGGTGCTCGTTTCGCTCCTGTACCCCGGCGGGCTGGTCGCCGCGTTCGAGGACGCCCGCGACGCCGGCCTGTTGGACGACCAACTGAAGTCGTGCGGCGAACGGGACGCCGAACTGGAGGGTAGCCGGACGGTGGCCGTCGATCGGACTAGCCAGAAGGAAGTTCTGGCGATGGAGTGGATCCACGGCCGGCTGTCGTTCGCCGAGATCGTCCGGCAATTCGAGGAGTTGAACCGCGGGGCCGAGCACGTGTTCCGCACACACCGCCGGCTGTACGGGGAGAATCTGCCCGAGGGTGAGTTGTCCGGTCTGAACGCGGTGTCTTACGTGACCGCCAAGCTGAAGGGCGTGTCATCGGCCGACTACCACCTGGGCCGATTGAGCGCGGAGTACGCCGACCTGTTCGGCCACCCGCTGCCGCGGCTTCGGTAAGGACGGATCGACCCGGAAAGCCCACCCGCGTCCGCGGGTGGGCTTGTTCGTTTCACTCCTTCTCGCCGTCCTCAATCGCCTTGCGGACGGTCTTGATGGCTACGGCCGGGACGAACAGGTCGAAGCGGGCGTTGCCGGGGCGGGCGGTGAACGCCACCCCCACGTAGCTGGTCTCCCCCTTGATCTTGCCGGTCAGCTTCGGCACCTCCAGCCCCGGCGCCGGGATGGCCCCGGCCATCGCCCCGAACGACTCGGCCATCCCGTTCAGCGTCTCGACGGTGTCCACCAGGGTGATGAACCCGGCCTCCGCCGGCAGTTGCTTGCGGGTGAGCGCGAACGCCGCATCGCCGCCCGCCTTCGCCTTCGGGTCGGCGTAGCCGTCGAGCAGCGCCTTGGCCGCAGTCCAGTCTTTCGCCGTCACCTGCACGAACCGCCCGCCGTCCGCCCCGAAGAACACCGTCTGCTTCTCCGGCACCAGCTTCTTCATCGCCTCCACCGCCGCCTCTTTCGCCGTGGCGTCGGCCACGTTCTTCACGCTCGCCTCGTAGTCCACCTCGATGTTCGCCGCGTGCAGGGTCAGCCCGCCGTGCTTCTGCGCCCCCTCCTTCACCGCCGGCGGCTGCTTCAGCACCAGGTTGCTGTACGTCGAGCCGCCGGGCAGGTCCTTCATCAGCTTCAGCTTGGCGGCGGCCACCTTGCCCGCGTCCTTGAACGCGGTCACGGTCAGCGACGCCGACTCCGGGCCGGTGACGGTGACGGTCTCGCCGTCAGCCGACGCCAGCAGGTCCGCCCACTGC
Source organism: Gemmataceae bacterium (assembly GCA_947474875.1). Taxonomy (GTDB): domain Bacteria; phylum Planctomycetota; class Planctomycetia; order Gemmatales; family Gemmataceae; genus JALHQU01. Next base: position 985 of record CANJKY010000345.1, on the reverse strand, counting down.
ACGAGTTTCTCGGCCAGCTTCTCGTCCCCGTCCGGGGCGGCAAACTCCCCGCCGAGCGACCGTTGCAAGTCGGTGAACGCCTTCCCCCACTTGCTGGCGGTGTACGTCTTCATCCCCTTCGGCAGGTCGGCCAGCGCCTTGAGCGGGTTCGGCTTCTCGGCGGCCAGCGTCCGGGCGGTCGGGGTGTCCGCGCGGAAGGCGGCGTCGACCCGCAGGTTCGCCCCCTCCGGCCGGGCCTCCACCGCGATCACCAGCCCGGTGGCGTCCTCGACCACCTGGAACAGCCCGTCGAACAGGGTGCGGGCCACCTGCATCTGCTTCGGGTCGAACCCGGCGCCGCCCTGCTGCATGGCCAGCCCGATGAACGCCTTCCCCTGCTTGATCTGCTCGCCGTACACCTGGTTGATCCGCTCCAGGTTCAGGTACACGGCCACGTCCGCGTCCAGGAACGACTCGCCCACCGCCCCCAGCTTCTTGGCCGACAGCGTCTCCAGCTTGTCGGCGTACTTCTCGGCCGTCTCCTTGCTCGGGGTGAGGACGACGTACCCGCCCTTGGTGTCCACCGCGAACATCGTCTTCCCGGCCGGCTCGGCGTCGAACTGCTCGATCCCGCCGCCGGCCGCGGCGATCCCCTTCCGCTCGCCCTCGGTGAGGAACTTCTCCTTGAACGTCTTGTAGTCCTTCACCGGCACGGCCACCACCACCGGCGGGGTGTCCCCGGCCAGTTCGCCGAAGTCGCCGACCGCCACGAACACCCGCCCGTTCGGGTCGATGCCCTTCAGGTCGCGGCCGTCCAGCGCCTCCTTCACCACCTCGTCCAACTGCTCCCCCACCTTTTTCGCCAGCGCCTGGTCGATGCCCTCCAGCATCTTGGCCACCCGCCCTTTGGTGCGATCCACCCCGTTGAGCTGCACCACCGCCATGGCGTCGGCGGCGACCGGCAGCTCGGACACGTCCTTCGCCTTGCTGCCGGCGGGCACCGGGG
>CANJKY010000344.1 GCA_947474875.1 Gemmataceae bacterium | reverse complement strand
GCAGCCACCCGTAGGTGTCTGGCCAGTGTCTCAGTGCCAGTGGCGCGGGTCGTGCTCTCACACCCGCTAGACATCTTCGCCTTGGTGGGCCGTTACCCCACCAACTAGCTAATATCACATGGGCCCCTCTCCGGTCGCCGGAGCTTTGGTCTTACGACATCATCGGGGATTACCCTGTATCTCTACAGGCTATACCCGAACCCGAGGTAGGTACCCATGCCTTACTGCCCCTTACGCTGCTTCTCCTTGCGGAGTACGCTCAACTTGCATGCCTAATCCACGCCGCCAACGTTCGTTCTGAGCCAGGATCAAACCCTTCAAAAGTTTACGTTTGTCCCCGCTTTCGCAGGGGAACTTTCGAGTGTTTGAGGTCGCTCGTTCGGTCACACTCAAAGAACTTGCGCGAGTCACCCATCCCGTTTCCGGGGTGAGCCACTCGGCCAGAGTGAGTGTGTGCCAAACGGCGACACGACCCACTCCGATCAGGCTCTTACGCTACCGATTTGTCAAAGACCGCTGTGGAGTGTGAAACCACCGGCGTCCGGTCGTCCCTCACTCGTCGTCACCACGAGTCACTCATGGCGACAGGGGGAATGATAGCCGGAGTCAGGGGAGTGTCAACCGACCCGCGGGAAAATTTTGGGAACAGTTCCCAGAGACCCCAGACCGGGGTCGCGAGTGGCGAGCATCCGTGTCGATTTCGGTGCCCGCCGCTGGTGTTGGGGGCGGGTCGACGTTACAACGACTATGAACGCCCGTCCCGGCGCGGTCAAGAAGAAACCCCGCCCCCTCATCCGATTTTCCTCATGCCCACTCCGAACGTACTGGTCCTCCGTGCCCCCGGCACCAACTGCGATGGCGAGGCGGTGTTCGCGTTCGAGCGGGCCGGCGCCAAAGTGGAGCGCGTGCATATCAACGCCCTCCGCGAACAGCCCCGCCGCCTCCGCGACTTCCAGGTTCTCGTGTTGCCCGGTGGGTTCAGTTACGGCGACGACGTGGCCGCGGGGAAAATCCTCGCCAGCCAGCTCCAGAACTTCCTGGCCGACGCCGTCCGCGAGTTCCGCGATCAGGAGAAGCTGATCCTCGGCATCTGCAACGGGTTCCAAGTGCTGCTCAAGGCCGGGCTGCTCGTCCCGCCGGACGAGGACGACGGCCCGCTCGCCACCCTCGCCCACAACACGTCCGGCAAGTTCGAGGACCGCTGGGTTCACCTGGCCGTCACCTCGACCAAGTCGCCGTTCCTGAAGGGGATGACCGGCATGTACGTGCCCGTCGCCCACGGGGAGGGGAACTTTGTCTGCCGTAAAGAATGGATTCTGAGTGGTTTAAGTCAAGCCGGGCAGGTGGTGCTGCGGTACACCGACCCGCAGGGGAACGCCGCCGCCGGCTATCCGCACACCCCGAACGGCTCGCAGGACGACATCGCCGGCATCTGCGATGCGAGCGGGTTGGTGCTGGGCCTCATGCCGCACCCCGAGCGGCACGTGCTGCCGACGCAACACCCCCGCTGGACCCGCGACGGGCTGAAACAGGAGGGCGACGGGATGCAGATGTTCCGCAACGCCGTCGAGTTTTTTGGGTGAGCGTACTCCGCTTCAATCGCCGTTTTCGGCCAATCCCTGGTCGTACACCTCGCACTGAAACGCGGTGCCGGCTGGGTACTCGTAAACCCGTTCCAGCAGGTACTCTAATACCTTCGTCGCCCGCGTTACGTTCTGGCCGAAGTTCATGACGAAGGCCAGGATGCCGTCAATCCGGTATTCGTCGAAGGTGTCGTGACCTTCCGTGTCCAAGAATTCGGTCAACTCCTTGAACGTGCCCGACGATGGATCGAACGGCATGTGAACAGCCAGTCCTAAATCCCCATCGTTGTACACATAAGTTGAGGGCACTACCTGGATCGTCGCTGCTCGCGACTGCTCAAGTTCCTTGGGACCGCGCACGTTGATGATGTAGGCATGCCTGCGAGCAGCCAAAGCATGGACGGCGTAATCCAGTGCTTCCGGCAGGTTGTCGAAAGTTCCCATCTGCTCAACCTCGTTGAACGTGCTGATCCGCTACTTCTGGCTTTGCCTTGCAGCCGCGACTATTTCACCCGACCACGCCCCACCTCTCCCCCGGAGGGGGAGAGGTCGTCGCCGGGAGCGGAGCGACGGCGGCGGGTGAGGGGCGCTCCCGCGTCCGGTGGGAGCAACCCGCTCGCGGGAACACCCCCTCACCCGCCGTGTCTGCTTCGCAGACTCCGGCGACCTCTCCCCCGCTTCGCAGGGGAGAGGTGTTGGGCCGCTGATTTACCGCAATCGTCCGCGATCGAGCCATGTTCATCCGCAGTGAAATCCGCGTCGTCCGAGTGCGCTCTATTCCTCACCCCGCCGGGCGGAAGGCTTTCACCACCGCCTCGTTCGTGGACAGCCGCGGGCCGTCGATCAGGTCCACGCAGTACGGCACCGCCGGCATCACCGCCAGCAGACAATCGCGGATGGCCGACGGCTTGCCCGGCAAATTGACGACCAGGCTCGACCCGCGAACGCCGGCCGTCTGCCGCGACAGGATGGCCGTCGGCACCACCTTCAAGGACACCGCCCGCATCAGTTCGCCGAACCCCGGCAGCATCTTTTCGCACACCGCCTCGGTCGCCTCCGGGGTCACGTCCCGCTTCGCCGGGCCGGTCCCGCCGGTGGTCACCACCAAGCAGCAGCCTTCGTCGTCGCACAGCGCCTTTAAGGTGGATTCGATCTGCTCCTGCTCATCCGGGATGACCCGTGCCACCGCTTCCCACGGGCACGACAGCATCTCCTTCAGGCAGGCGACGATGGCCGGCCCGCCCTTGTCCTCGTACACCCCGCGGCTGGCCCGGTCGGACACGGTGACGACGCCGATGCGGATAGAGCCGGCCATGGTGTGAACTCCAGATGCGATTGTCGTGTTCTGCTCGCTCCGCGAGCGGTCATCTGAACCCCGCTCGCGGAGCGAGCAGAACACGGGGATCACTCCCTCCAGAGGCGGCTGTCCTGCGTGATCGTCCACGTCTTCCCGCCGGCGTTCTTCGGGGCGACCAGCCGGGCCTCGAACCCGTGCCGCGTCACCTCGAACTCCGGCGCCCCCAGCGGCGAGTCGGGCAGCCCGAGGGCAGCGGCGGAGGTGGCAAACCGGCCGTGCTTCTTGTGATACCCCTGCTGGGCGGCGTAGGCGGCGGTCAGCCGGTCCTTCACCGCCTGGGCCGGGTCCGGGGTGTACTTCACCCCATCGGCTTTCTCCGCGAACTGTAAGTACCCCCACCGCTCCGGCCGGTGCATGTCGATCGCCCCCTGCGGGGACCACACCCAGTTGTGTTCCGGCCGCTTCTCGATCTTCACGTACTTCCCGCCCTTGACCTCGAAATCCCATTCAACGCGGCTGAAGTTGATCCGCCAGCGGTCGCCGGCTTTCGGCGGGGCCACCTTTTCCGCCAGCTCGTTCACCCCGGCCCACGGCCACAGGATCTCGACCGTCCACCCGGCGTCCGTGTCCGACGGGTCGTTCAGCGTGCCGTTGACGTGAACCGCCGTCTTCAGACCGGTGATCTCCCAGGCGGTGATCGCCCGCCCGCTGTCGCGGTACGGCTTCGTTAACAGCAGATCCCAGGTGGTGTTCTTGGCGTTCAGTTCCAGTTCGCCGTACAGGTGGTTGTCGCCGTCCGGATCCAGGAACACCTCGAAGTCCGGGTCGTGGAAGATGACCGCGTCGTGGTCCGTCAGGGTGGCCCACACGTGCGGCTCGGTGATCTCGGCGGCGATGTACAGCCCCGTGTCGTCCCACACCATTTTCGCGCGGGTGCGGTGGGCCGGCTTCGGTTTGGCGTCGCCCTCGATGTCCACGAAGTCGTCCGTCCACGCCGCCGCCTTCCACGCCTCGTCGTCCAACTGGCCGTCGATCACCGGCGGCTTAGCCGACCGGCCGCACACGTACCCCCTGGGGGCGGGCGGGTCGGCCGGTGGCTTCTCGACGGCAACAAGCGGGATGACGAACAGAAGGGGGAGGAGAACCCAGAGACGACAGCCGCAGTGGGACATGACGAGGAGCCGGAAGGGGTTTCGGCGGAGGAAGTTAAGGTACGAAGGAAGACCACCGGCGGACCGCTGTGTCACAGGGCCTTTTCTTCCGTGGCACCGGCGGCCCGCCGGTGGTGATTCCCCCCAACCACATTCCATACATTTCTTCCGTGGCACCGGCGGCCCGCCGGTGCCACGGAAGAAATACTACTTCACCTCCACCGTCACCTCGGCGTCGTACATCAGGTGCGGGTCACCGCGGTCGGCGAGCGTCTTCGCCAGGGTGGCGGCGGTGCGGGGTACCGTCCCGCTGAACAGCACCTTTCCCTTGTGCGTCACCGTCACCGGCTGATCCAGGTCCTGCATCCGGTCGTCGAACCGCACGATCAGCTTGGTGATCCCGTCCGTCTGTGTGATGTCCACTGTCTGCCCGAACCGCTTCGCCACCACCACCGCCCCGGCCTTCGCCGACCCCGCCGTCACCGCCAGCCAGTACGACCGCTCGTGCGGGCCGGTCAGTCGCCACACCACCCGGTCCGGGGTCGGGTTCCGCGTGTGCTTGGCCATCCACGGCAGGGCGATCTTGTCCTGCCCGCCCATCCAGTGCGGCTTCCCGTCGTGCAGCTTGTAGAAGTGCGAGTACCCGCCCAGGTCGGCCCGCTCCAGGTCGTACAGCTTCTGCCCCCACTCGGCCAACACCTTGTTGCGGTTGTACGCCGCGTCGTTCCCGCCCATCTGGAGGGCGAACGCCACGTTCCGCAGGTTGAGCGGGCTGGCGTCGTTCGGGTGCCCGGCCATCATGCCGGCGGCGGCCCACCGGTCGGCCAGCCGCGGGGCGAGTTGGTACACCCCGTCCCCGCCGGCCGAGTACCCCATCACGTACACCCGGTCCGGGTCGACCCCGTCCAGGGCCACGAAGTTTTCGATCAGCCGGGCGAACAGGCGGTCGATGTGCGGCTCGTGCCACAGGTTCCAGGTGTTGGTCGGCGCCCGCGGGGCGACATAGACGCCCTCGTCCAGGGTGTACAACTTCTTCTGGTTCTCCCACTGCTGGTCGTTCACCCGGGGCGGCGCGTTCCCCCCGCCGTGCAAGGAAATCCACAGGCTGTGCCCGGCGGCCGGCTTCGTGCCGAACGTCTTGGCGGTGAACTTCAACTCCTTGTCGCCGTCGGTCAGCTTGCCGGCCTTCAGCTCGTCGGCACGTTCCGCTTTCATCGTGGCGACATGGGCGGTCCAGAGGCGGTCACGGG
>CANJKY010000343.1 GCA_947474875.1 Gemmataceae bacterium | reverse complement strand
CCGCCAAGCTGTACTTCCTCGACGACGAGAAGGGGATCGTGCCGCCGGAGAAGCTCGCCCTGGAAGCGTGGGACGGCAAGGGGTGGAAGCCGCTGACGGAGGTGAAAGCCCCGGCCGGGCGACGGGCGACGGTGGTGAGCTTCGCTCCGCTGACGACGACCAAGGTACGGGCGGTGTTCACCCACGCGAAGGTCGGCAAGACCGGGCTGACCGAGTTCGAGGTGTGGGGCGACGCCCAGTTGCCGCTCGCCGAGGTGCCCCCGCCGGCCGGCAACATCGCCTACAACCCTGGCGACAAACCGTTCCCGAAGGCCACCGCCTCCTACGCCGACCGCTTCGGCGGCAAACCGATGTCGGCCATCGACGGCAAGACCAACTTCCTCCCCAGCCCGACCAACCGTTGGACCAGTTACGAGTCGCCGAACGCCACCGACTGGCTGGAGGTGGACTTCGGCGAGGCGAAGACGTTCCGGCGGGTGGAACTGGCGATCTACGACGACCGAGGCGGGGTGCAGCCGCCCACCAAGTACGAGTTGGAGGTGTGGGACGGCAAAGCGTGGCGGCCGGTGAAGAAGGCGACGTACTCGCCGGAGAAGCCGACCGGCGGGCAGTTCAACGAGGTGGCGTTCGAGGAGGCGATGGCGAGCAAGGTGCGGGTGGTGTTCACCCACGCCGGTAAGGCCCGCAGCGGGGTGAGCGAGATCTTCGTGTGGAAGGAGTGACGGCGGTCACGCCAAAATGCCGCGGATGACTTCGCCGTGGACGTTGGTGAGCCGGCGGTGGATGCCGTTGTGGTAATGCGTCAGCTTCTCGTGGTCCAACCCGAGCAGGTGCAGCAGGGTGGCGTGGAAGTCGTGCCACGCCACCGGGTTATCCGCAGCCTTCCACCCGATCTCGTCGGTGCTGCCGTAGGCGATGCCCGGCTTCAGCCCGGCCCCGGCCAGCCACACGCTGAACCCGTACTTGTTGTGGTCCCGCCCGGCGCCCACCTGATCCGCCGCACTCTGGGCGAACGGGGTGCGGCCGAACTCGGTGGTGAACAGCACCAGCGTGTCTTTCATCAACCCCCGCTGTTTCAGATCGGTCAGCAGCCCGGCCACCGGCTTGTCGATGCGAGCCGCCTCGGCGGTGTGGTTCGCCTTCACGTCCTCGTGCGCGTCCCAGCTCACCCGCGGGCTGCCGGCGATCGGCCCGCCGCTGAACAGTTGCACGAACCGCACCCCTTTCTCCAGCAGCCGGCGGGCGAGCAGGCAGTTGCGGCCGAACGGGGCGGTGGTCTTGTCGTCCAGCCCGTACAGTTTCGACGTGTCGGCCGTCTCCTTCGATAGGTCGGCGACGGCGGGCACAGACAACTGCATCTTCGCTGCCAGTTCGTAGGCCCGCAGGCGGGCGGCCGGCAGCGGGTCGTCGCCGGAGCGGTCGCGGTGCCGTTCGTTCAGCAACCGCAACAACTCGCGGCCGTCCGCCTCCGCTTCCTTCGACACCTTCGCCGCCGGGAACAGGTCGCGGACCGGCCGTTCGCCGCTGCCGAACACCACCCCCTGGTGTTCGCCCGGCAGGAACCCGCTGCTCCATGTGGATGCGCCGCCGTTCGGCAGCCCTCGCGGGTCGGGCAGCACCACATACGCCGGCAGGTCGTCTGCCTCCGCCCCCAGCCCGTAGGACGCCCACGCCCCGACCGACGGGAACCCGCTGAACTGGAACCCGCTGTTCTGGAGGTAGAACGCCGGGGTGTGGTTGGCCGAGTCGGCGGTCATGGAGCGGATGACGGTCAGGTCGTCGGCCCGTTCGGCGAGGTGCGGGAACAGGTCGGACACCGGCAGGCCGGACTGGCCCCGCGGCTTGAATTCCCAGTCCGGTTTGCGGAGACGGCCCACTTGCCCAAAGAAGATGTCGGGCGTCTCCTTCGAGTTCAGCGACTGCCCGTGTTTCTTCGTGAGGTCCGGCTTCGGGTCGAACGAGTCGACGTGGCTCAGCCCGCCGATCAGGCACACGTGGATCACCCGCTTCGCCTTCGGCTGGAAGTGCGGCTTGACGCCGGCGGCGGGGGCGTCCCGGCCGAGCAGGTGCAACAGTGCCGCCGCCCCCAGCCCGCGGGCCGACCAGGAGAAGAAGTCGCGGCGGGCAGGGACGAGCGGCGTCATTCGATCACCACGAACTCGGTGCTGTTGAACAGGACGCGGCCGAGGGCCGGCAGGCCGTGCTTCTCCACCAGGGCTTCGGACGGCTTCCGCTCGTCGGCGAGCGGGGCGCGGCCGAGGGCCAGGCGGTACGCCCGGTTCACCAGCGCGGCGGTGTCGGTCGAGCCGGCCTTGCGACAGTCGGCTGTCACCCGCACGGCCAGCCGGTCGGCGGAGTCGAGGACGAACTTGTCGTTCCACAGGGCGAGCGCCTGGAGCGGGGTGGTAGTCACCTGCCGCCGCGGGGTCTGGGCGGACGGGTCCGGGCAGTCGAACGTTTCCAGCACGGCACTGCGTTCGCCGCGGGGAGAGAAACGGTACAGGGTCCGCCGCAGGGCTCCGGTGTTCGGCTCGTCGATCGGCTGGTAGAAGGTGGTGCCGCTCTCCGCCCCGTAGGTCTTCACGTCGTGGTACGGCGGGCCGCCGACGGTGCGGTCCAGCCGCCCGGACACGTCCAGGATGGCGTCCCGCACCGCCTCCGCGTCCAGCCGCGTCGGGGTCTTCCGCCACAGCAGCCGGTTGTCGGCGTCGATCCTGGCGGCGGCCGGGTCGCGGCGGGAACCTTGGCGGTACGTCGCCGACAGCACGATGAGGCGGTGAATCGCCTTCAGCCGGAACTTCTGCTCGACCAACTCGGCAGCCAGCCAGTCGAGCAGTTCCGGGTGCGACGGATTGCCGCCGTTCGCCCCGAAGTCGCTCGGCGTGTCCACCAGCCCGACGCCGAAGTGCTGCTGCCACAGCCGGTTCACGACCACGCGGGCGAACAGCGGGTTGTCCGGCCGGGCGATCCATTCGGCCAGCTTCACCCGCCGGTCGGCGTCGGGGGCGTCCGCTTTCAGGCCGAAGTCGGGCGATCCGGGCACGCACTCCACCCCACCGGCCGTCACCTCCTTCCGCTTCTTCTCCACGCTGCCGCGACTCAAGATGTGCGTTGGCGTCGGGGGCTTCGGCACGGTGGCGAACACCTGCTCCGGGCCGGGCATCGCAACGAGCTTTGCGGCCAATTCCTTCCTCTTCACAAGCAGGCCGTCTCGTTCGGCTTTCTCCGTCAGAGTCAGTTCGGCGATCACCGCCGCGTCGGACACACCGGCGGCGTCCGGCCCGGCTTTGCTCGATTCCAGGAGTTCGGTCGATGTCAGTGCCCGGTCGTACAACCGGGCTTCCTCAATCTCGCCGTGGAGGTGGGCGTTGCCCCCGCCGGTGTGCCGCAGGCCGAACAGCACGCGGGCGTCGCCGGCCTTGTACTTCCGTAGGCCCGACTCCTTCGGCGTGTACGGTTCGGCGTAGGGCTGGCCGTCGCGGTACACGGTGATCGACCCGTCGGCGGCGTACACGATCGCCAGGTGAATCAGCCTGTCGGCGGCGGTCTCGGCCGGAGCTTTCAGGTCGATCGTGCGGCGATAGAATTCGCTCCCGGCCATCCACTTGCCCGGCTGCCGCTCGCCGAACACGATCGAATCGAACTCTGCCCCGGTGCTGACTTCCACCGTCATCAGTCCACCGCCGCGGTGCGTCAGGTCCGGCACCACCGCCCACACTTCGAGCGTCTTGGCGGACAGGTCGGCGGCGAGCGGGGCCGTACGAACGTACCCCTTGCCGTCCAGGATCAGCCGTCCGCGTTCGACCTTCGCCCCGCCCATCAACTCGCCGTTCAGCTTGCCGATCACGTCAGTGGCGTCGCGGGCGAACGACCAGCGGGCGATCGGGCTGACCGCCACCGCCCGCTTCTCGCCGGCCGTCTTCGCACGCACCCGGTCCCGTGCGGCGGCCTCGATCGCCGCGATCCGGCTCGCTACCTCCGTCGATTCGGCCGTCAGCTTCTTCCGGGCCGCCACAACTGGAGGCGACGTGACAGCCCGGTCGCCGTGGTTCACCCCGCCGAGCGCCGCGGCCAGCCGGTAGTAATCGGTCTGCGACACCGGGTCGAACTTGTGGTCGTGGCAACGGGCGCACTGCACCGTCAGCCCGAGAAACGTCTGCCCGACGGTGGCGATCACGTCCTCCAACTCGTCCTGCCGTGCGGTCTCGTTCGCGATCTTGTTCGACCCGAGTACGGTGTTGTGGATGCCGGCGACCAGGAACCCGGTGGCCTTCACCCCGTCCGGGTCGTTCGGGTGCAGCACGTCGCCGGCGATCTGCATCCGGGCGAAGCGGTCGTAGGGCATATCAGCGTTCAGCGAACGGACGACCCAATCGCGGTAGTGCCAGGCGTTCGGCCGCGGGGCGTTCCGCTCAAACCCGTCGCTCTCACCGTACCGGGCCACGTCCAACCAGTGCCGCGCCCACCGCTCGCCGTACTGCGGACTCGCCATCAGGTCGTCCACGATCTTGGCGTAGGCGGCGTCGGTCGGGTTCTTGGCGAAGGTGTCGATCGCCTCGGGCGACGGCGGCAGACCGGTCAGATCGAAGTACACGCGGCGGAGGAGGGTGCGGGAGTCGGCCGGCGGAGCTGGTTTCAACCTCTCCTTTTCAAGTCTGGCGCAGACGAACGCATCCACCGGGTTGGCAGATCCCTTCGGCACTTCCGGTCGTATCACCGGCCGTAGTGCCCAGCCCTCGGCCGGCTCCGCGGCACCGGCGGATGCACCGAACGCGAGGAGGATGAGCAACAAGGCGTCTCGTCGCATGACGGAGTTTCGATGGGACGCTGGCGGTGGGATGGAAAGATTGTTCCCCCCGGCGGCCGACGACGCAAGCACGAAACGCGAGCGGCCGGAGGGAACCCGGCCGTCGCATCAGTGGGGGCAGATTTGGCTGGATACCGGGTGTTCAATCCACCTCGGGTGTGATGCCGAGCACGATGTCGAAGTTGGCCGTCAGCTCGCCCAGCTTCGACCCCTTCATCTTGGCGAAGTCGGCGGTGATGGCCGCCCGCTGCTTCTCATCCTTCACCCCCATGTAGATGCCGTCCTTCGCGTTCCGCTCCTTCTCGTCGGCCACGTACAGTTGCGTCACCAGCAGTTCCTTCCCGCCCCGCTTCACCTTGTAGTGGATGTGCGGGGTGCGGCCGGGGTACGGCACCGGCTTGATGGTGCGGAAGTAGTACGCCCCCGTCTTGTCCGTGGTGAACCGCCCGAACCCCTGGAAGTGCTTGTCCTGTTTGTCCTGCT
>CANJKY010000342.1 GCA_947474875.1 Gemmataceae bacterium | reverse complement strand
TGAGTTGAACACACTTCCCAACCACTCACGCCGACACCAGGAGGCGCCCATGTTCGGCAGGAGTCCGTACCAGTCGTCGTCATGTATCGTCCGGCTGAATTGTGAACGGCTCGAAGCCCGCGAGGTGCCGGCCGTGTACTTCGTCAAACTGCACAGCCTGACGACCGGCGATCCATTCCTCAGCAGCCCGGAAGCCACCGTCGGCGGGTTCCTGGACCTGAACGCCTCATACCCGTCGGTCACCAACGGTGGCATCGCGGTGGACGCTGCGTCCGCCACCGACGCCGTCCGCCAGGGGCTGTTCGGGCGGATCGGGGTGCGGCACCAGGGGGCGTCGCTGTACTACGACTACGGCCTGGGCACCTCCCACACCAACCCGCTCGCCGAGAAGCCGTTCCTCGTCACCACGGCGGGCGTGCCGTACATGGCCACCATGTATAAGGTCAAGTTGGAGGACCTGGCCTACTCCAACTTGGCCAACTGGGACTACGACGACCGGGTGTGGCTGGTGGAGTCGGATGACGGCACGTCACCACCCCCGCCGCCGAACACAGTCGGCGCCTCCCCGCCGTACGTGCCCGGTGTGCAGTTGGAGTTCCTCGACAAGAACCACCAGGGGAAGACGGACGGGAAGGTGGCCAAGTGGCAGACCGCGTATGAGGAGGTGGCCGGGAAAGTGCGAGTGAAGGGGAACTTCGTGGCGACCGAAGACGATCGGTACTACATCCAGATCAAGGACACGAACTACGCCGGGCAACCGAACCTGACGCGGACGGTCCGCGTCATCAGTGACAGCGACCTGGGGAACGACCTCACCGTGCGCGCTTTCCCCGATGACGGGGGCGGATTCTCCGGCGTGTTCCGGTCGGACCCGTTCGTGCTGGTGTCGAACGGAGTGGACGACGAGTGGGTGGTGAACGGCAAGGCAGACAACACCACCGACGACCAGACGTTCCGGGTAAAGCTGGGGGACACGCTCACCATCAGCTACACCTCCATCGCGGTCGGTCACACCGTCCACAAGCGGGTGCCCATCCGCGTGCTGAAGGAAGCCAAGGTCCACATCACGGTGATGACCAACGATCAGGAGTGGGGCGGGCCAGGCGACAACTCCCCTCTTGCGGGGACAAACAACTCTATGAATGCTGTACAGGGCGTAACCGAAGCCCAGGTGACCCAGTGGTTGGCCGAGGCGAATGAGACATACGCCCAGGTAGGGGTGCGGTTGGTGCTGTCTGGTGTGCAATTCGCCGACCAACCGAAAAAACTAGCAAACACGAACGACATGGACGTAAATTTGTCTGACGGCATGGCTTGGCCCGTAGGGCTGGACGAAGATCGAGAAGCGCGGGGCTTGATCCGTGGCAACCGTACGGAGCGGGTGTTGGGGGCCGGAGGCCAGGAGACGGCGGTCAGCCTACCCCTCCGTACCCCCGAGAACGACGACGTCGAACTGTTTGTCGTAAACTACTTTTCGGTGCCGCTCCAGGTGCCGGACGGGAAAGGTGGATTCACCACGGACTACGTCGAAGATGAATTCAAATGGGGGTTCTCCTTCCCCGATTATTACGTGACGGGCAAACCGACTGCTGACTTGGTGGACTCAGCGATGGTGAATGCGAAGCGAAAGTTTCCGTTCACGCTCGCCCATGAAATCGGGCATCTTCTCACGGACGCGATGCACATAGACGAGGGGTCAGGACCACCACTAGTTGCGATCAAAGTGGAACCGAATCTGATGCGGACATACATCAGTCGACAGGACGACCTTGATCCACCTGTTGACCCGATGGACCCGGACTATGCTGCATGGAGAACGGCGTCCAAGCGGCTGGATGACAATCAACAGGGGGCCATCTGGACAAAGCGAACTGCGATCGTACAGGACTACGTCCCATGACCAGCAAGCGTAGGACAGCGCGGCGTTTAGTCTTCATCGGATCCAGCGCCCTAGTGTTGGCCGCTGTTGTCCTGTTCGCGATCCACTGGATCGACCTTCCGCCGTCCTTGGGCGGCTCAGATGAGCCGCCCTCCAATCGTCTGCCTGGTGCGCCGCCCCCGCCACCCGCCCCCGTCGGGACTGCCCCACAGTCACCATTCACCCCAGACGAACAAGCGATCCTACGTTACTTGTATCGCGGTGGGGGGGATGGCCCGAGCCGATCGGGCGAGTGGGCGCAATTGGTACAGGAGTTTGAAAAAGCCGGCGGGCAGACGCCGAGGTCGCTCCCTTTCTACCTGCGATTGCTCAACTGGAAGCCGCGGTTGCATTGGAGCAGCGAGGAATCCGTTCTCAAGATTGTTGCTAAGATCTCCGGCGACCGTTCGGCCTTCCGCAAGCCGGCACTGGAGCGGTTGGGGGCGTACAGTTCCCCCCTCGCACAGGCAGCGATGGAGTTGCTCGCGCAGATCGCCGAGCCGGAGGACGCACCCGCCGTGGCGGCGCAATTCAAGTACGTGGAGTTCGACGACACCACCGAGTACCGCGGTCCGGAATACTTCCGGCCGGCTCTGGTCATCCTGGCCGAGTACGGCACTGAGTCGGAGATAGCCAAGATCGACAAAGCCAAGGAGGAGCACTTACTGTGGAGTGACCGAAGGTTCTGGGCGAAGGCGGAGGCGTGTAAGAAAGCCATCCGCGAGCGGCTGGCGAAGGAGAAAGAGAAGGACGACAAGAAGTAGCCGCCCCGCATCAACGCCGCGGGCCGAACGGCTGTCCGTTCGGCCCGCGGTGTTTTCCGTCGCCTGGTCGCCGTTGCACCCGCCGCCGGGTTTGGTTACCCTTTTCTCATCAGTCTCTCCTGAAAGGCTCTCGTCCCCCCGTGATCAGCCTGGTGTTCCCGGCGTACAACCCTGGGCCGAAGCTGGACCGTACCTGGCGGGCCACCGCCCGGTTCGTCCGCGGCCAGCCGGACCCGTGGCAGGTGCTGTTCGTCCTCGACGGGTGTACCGACGGCACCGCCGACCGGCTGGCCGAACTGGCGGCCGAAGACCCGATGCCGGAGGTGCGGGTCATCTCGTACCCGAAGAACCGCGGGAAGGGGCACGCCGTCCGCACCGGCCTGCTGGCCGCCCGCGGGCGGGTGCGGGTGTTCACCGACGTGGACCTGGCGTACGACTTCGACGACATCGCGCGGGTGGCGGACGAGGTGGCCGGCGGGGCGCCCGCGGCCGTCGCCTCCCGCACCCACCCGGACAGCGTGCTGCTCATCCCGGACCGCCTGCTCGGGTACGCGTTCCGCCGCAAGCTGCAGAGCGTGGCGTTCACCGCCGCCGCCCGCGCCGTACTAGGGCTGCGGCACCAGGACACCCAGGCCGGGCTGAAGGCGTTCGCCGCCGGGGTGGTCGAGCACCTCGTCCCCCGCCTGGCGTGCGACGGGTTCGGGTTCGACTGCGAACTGCTGCTGGCCTGCCGCCGGGCCGGGGTGCCGGTGGCCGAACTGCCGGTGCGGGTGCGGTACGAGGAGGGCAGCACCACCTCCACCGCCACCGGGTTCCGCATGCTCCGCGAGCTGTGGGCCGTCCGCCGGCGGTGGAAGCGAATGACGTTGGCCGCGTACCCGGACGTGCGGTCGGCCCTGCTCGCCCAGCCCACCCGGGTCATCCGATGGTCGACCGTCGCCTGATCGTCACCGCCGACGACTTCGGCCTCGGCCCCGAGACCAGTCGCGGCATCCTCGACCTCGGCTCGTTCGGCGTCGTCACCTCCACCGTCCTGCTCGTCAACTCCCCGCATGCGGAAGCATCGATCGCCTTGTGGAAGGCCGCCGGCCGACCCGTTGAAATGGGCTGGCACCCGTGCCTGACGATGGACGCGCCGGTGTCGCCGCCGGCGGCGGTGCCGTCGCTGGTGGACGTCCGCGGGCGGCTCCCGTCGCTCGGCGGGCTGCTGAAGCGGTTGCTGCTCGGGCGGGTGAAGGCGGACGAGGTGGAGACCGAGTTCCGGGCACAGTACCAGAGGTTCGTGGAGTTGGTCGGCGCACCACCGGCGAACGTGAACGGGCACCACCACGTCCACATCTTCCGCCCGGTCGGCGACGCCCTGTTGCGGGCACTGAGCGACCAGCGGCCGCGGCCGTTCGTGCGGCGGGTGGTCGAGCCGTGGGCCACCCTGCGGGCGGTCCGCGGGGTGCGGATGAAGCGGTGGGTGCTGTCCCGGTTCGGGCGGGCCGCCGCCCGCCGTCAGGCCGCCGCCGGGTTCCCCGGCAACGACGCGCTGGCCGGCGTCACCGACCCGCCGTTCGTGCAAGACCCGCAGTTCTTCGCCCGCTGGGTACGGGCGGTCCCCGGCGAGGTGGTCGAGTTGATGTGCCACCCCGGCCACGCGGACGAGGCCATCGGCAGGCGGGACGGCCACCCGGCGGCCGGGCACGCCGACCGCCGGGTGGCCGAGTTCAAGCTGCTGAGCGACCCGGCGTTCCGGGACGCGGTGGCGGCGGCCGGGTTCACCCTGTCGGCGGCCGCGGGCTGAGGCACGGCCGCCGGCCCGCGGCTCAGCCCGTCCCCGTCACGCCGCCGACTTCAGCACCAGCAGCACCTGCTTCTCGCCCGCCTTGAACTCGGTCGGCGGCTGGCCGCCGTCCAGTTGGTACACGATCTTCAGCCCGTCCGCCGTCTTCTCCGCCATGCCCATGTACTTCTTCCCGCCGGTCGTCTCCATCCGCACCACGCACGCCTTCTTCGCCGCGTCCTTCGACTCCTCGACGGTGTACGTCGCGTTCAGGAACTCCTTCCCGTCCTTGTCCGTGCCGGTGATCTTGTCGCCGGTGATCGTCACCTTGCAGTTCTTGATGTCCGCGTCGGCCATCGGCTTGCCGTCCCGCTCGCCGGACACGATGGCGTAGGTGCCGTCGATCTTGGTCGGCGCCGGGGCCGACTTGTCGTCCGCCACCACCACGCTCGCCGCCAGCAGCACCGCCGCACACGTGCAGAGTTGGAACGTCCTGGACATGAGAACCTCCGTTGGGCGAAGGTTTCGGGCGACGGGAATCCGCGTCGGCCGACCGGGCCTGAGTGGCCCCGTGACGTCAGCCGAACGACGGACATGGTACGCGGGCGGTCGAACGCGGGTGAAGAGGTGGCCGGCGGTTTCATACTTCCCCGACGCGGCGCGCCCGGAAATTCGGCAGGTGAAAAATCCGCGGTTGTTACAGGGCATGCGTGTGGGTCAAGTAGTTCGGAAGACACCTCACCCCCCGGCCCCCTCTCCGAACCGGAGAGGGGGTGTTCAAGCGAGGTCAGCATCGGCGAGTTGGGTCAGCCACCCACCTGTGGGAACGGGCACACCATTC
>CANJKY010000341.1 GCA_947474875.1 Gemmataceae bacterium | reverse complement strand
TGCCGACGTGGGAGCACAGCCGCTCCACGATCTCCAGCACGTGCGAGGTGAGGAACACGGTGGACCCGCGGGCAACGAAGTTGGCCAGCAGGTCGCGAATCACCCGCGAGGTGACCGCGTCCACCCCCTCGAACGGCTCGTCCAGGAACAGCAGGTCCGGGTTGGGCAGCAGGGCCGCGGCCAGCGCCAGCTTCTTCTTCATCCCGTGGGAGTATTCCAGCGTCAGCTTGGTATGTTCGTTGTGCAGGTCGAGCAGCGTCAACAGTTCCTCGGCCCGCTGGCGGATCACCTCCCGCTCCATCAGGTGCATACGGCCGATGAACGTCAGGTACTCGCGGGCGGTCAGGTTGTCGAACAGGGCCAGGTTCTCGGGGATGACGCCGATGTGCCGCTTGGCGTCGAGCGACTCGGCCGCGTCAAGCATGTCCCGGTCGAGCACACGCACCCGGCCCTTCGACGGGGCGAGCAGGCCGGTGAGCATCTTGATGGTGGTCGACTTGCCCGCCCCGTTCGGCCCGAGGAAGCCGTAGAACGTGCCGCGCTCCACCCGCAGGTCAATGCCGTCCACGGCGGTCATGTCGCCGAACCGCCGGGTCAGGGTTTCCGTCTCGATTGCCGCGGGCATCGGGCGAACTCCGGCTATTTGAAGTAATCCACCGAGCGGCCGATCTCGCGATCGACCACCGGCACGCGGGCGTCCCCGACGATCTCGTTCACCACGCTGGCCGGCGTCTTCTTCCGCAGCCGGCTCTCCGGCCGAAGGATGAGCCGGTGCGCGAGCACCGCCTGGGCCATTCGCTTCACGTCGTCGGGTATTACGAAGTCCCGGCCGGACACCGCCGCCAGTGCCTGCCCGGTGCGGAACAGGGCGATGCTCGCCCGCGGGCTGCCGCCGAGCAGCACGTCCTCGTGCTCCCGGCTGTTGTGAACGATCTCCAGCACGTACCGCTTGATCTTGTCGTCCACATGGACGCTGCGGATGGCCTCCTGGCAGTTCACCACGTCGGCCGCGGACACCACCGGGTTGATGTCGTCGATCGGGTGCCCGTGCTGGAGTTTGGTGAGCATCTTCGCCTCCTCCTCGAAGCTCGGGTACCCGAGTGACAGGCGGACGAGGAAGCGGTCGAGTTGGGCCTCGGGCAGCGGGAACGTGCCCTCCTGGTCCACCGGGTTCTGGGTGGCGATGACCAGGAACGGGGGCTTCAGTTCGTACGTTTTGCCGTCCACACTCACCCGGCGTTCGGCCATCGCCTCCAACAAAGCGGCCTGCGTCCGCGGGGTGGCCCGGTTGATCTCGTCGGTCAGAAGTGTCTGGGCGAACACCGGGCCGGGGCGGAACTCGAACTCGGCCGTCTTCTGGTTGAACACGCTCACCCCGGTCACGTCCGTGGGCAGCAGGTCCGGGGTACATTGCAGCCGCTTGAAGCTACAGCCGACGCTCTTGGCCAGCGCGCGGGCGAACATGGTCTTGGCTACGCCCGGCACGTCTTCCAGCAGAATGTGGCCTTCACACAGGTAAGCGGACAGGGCGAGGGCGAGTTGCGGGCGCTTGCCGATGATCACCTTCTCCATGTTGGCCACGATCCTCGCGGCCGTGCCCGCCACGTCGATTTCCATGCCCGCCTCGGTGCCGGATGGGTCGGATGACCCAGACAGGATACCGACCGGATCGGGGGAAGCGTGCGGAAATCGGCCGTTCCGTGCTTTAAGATAGCGGTACACCCCGGAGCCTGATTCATGGCTGTGTCCCGCCGGCACGCGACCGTCGTCCTGCTCGCCGCCTGCGTCGGTTGCGCCCGCGAGCCGTCGGCACCGGTGGCCGCCACCCCGGCCCTGCCCGCCCCCGCCGACGCGGCGGTTACGGTCGCGGTCACCAGTCCGAAGAAGCAGTCCCTGTCCTGGACGATCGACCAGCCGGGGTCGGTCCAGGCGTTCGAGGTGACGCCGGTGGTGGCGAAGCTGGCCGGGTACGTGTCGAAAGTGCATGTCGATCTGGGCGACCAGGTGAAAGGGCCGGCGGGCGACAAGAATGGCACGCTGATGGCCGAGGTGTCGATCCCGGAGTTGGTGCAGGAGGCGGCGCAGAAGGCGGCGATGGTGGATCAGGCGAAGGCGGAAGCGGAGCTGGCGCGGCAGGGGGCGGCGGTAGCCGGCGAGCAGATCAAGGCGGCCGAGGCAATGGTGCAGGAAGCAATCTCCGCCCGCGGGCGGGTGCTGGCCGACATGGAGCGGTGGGAGTCTGAGCTGAAGCGGATGGAAGGGCTGTCCGGCGTCATCGACTCGCAAACGCTGGCAGAGACGCGGAAGCAGTACAAGACGGCTACGGCCGTGCGTGGCGAGGTGGAAGCGAAGATCGCGTCGGCCGAGGCGGCGAGCCGTGAGGCGAAGGCGAAGAAGGGGCGAGCGGACGCGGACGTGAAGGCGGCCGAGGCGCGGGTGAAAGTGGCCGACGCGGAAACCGCCCGGGTGAAGGCGCTGCTCGGGTACACCGAAATCCGGGCGCCTTTCGACGGCGTGGTCACCGCCCGGCACGTCCACACAGGGCACTTCCTACAACCGACCGGCGGGAAGCCCGAGCCGCTGTTCGTCCTCGCCCGGCTGGACACCGTCCGCGTGTTCGCCGAGATCCCGGAATCGGTGTCGGCCGCGGCGGTCGTCGGGGCGAAGGCGACGGTGCGGTTCCCGGGGCTAGACAACCGCGAGGTGTCAGCGGTCGTCACCCGCACCAGCGGGGTACTGTCGAGCGACTCGCGGACGCTGCGGGTGGAGATCGACGTGCCGAACCCGGACGGGTCGATCAAGCCCGGGCTGTTCGCCCAGATCCGCATCGCGGCCGGGTCGGCGAACACGTACGTCCTGCCGGCCTCGGCGGTGCTGTTCGCCGACGAAACCGCGTACTGTTTCGCGGTCAAGGACGGCAAGGCGGTGAAGTTGCGGGTTCAGACCGGACGGACGAGCGGCGGGAACATCGAAGTGTTCGGCACCCGGAAGGCGGACGCCGCCACCGGGCCGTGGACGCCGATCGACGGCGGCGAACTGGTAGTGGTGGGTAACCTGGGCGCTCTGGCCGATGGTCAGCCGGTGTCGGTGAAGTAGGGCTACGAGCCGACTGACCCCGCGTGAGTCGAAATCACGTTTCCCTTCGCCATTCCCCCCGGCCGGGGAAGGTTGTTCCATCCGTGCCGGTTGTTCGGAATAGTTGGAGCGGTGTTTTCCCTATCGCCGATGGATTCGGTGATCGGGATACTTCGTACCGGGTACGGAGGCGTGCGATGAGCCGCCGGACGTTTAGGGTGGTGCTGTTCGCCGGGCTGGCCGCCGGCTGCGTTGCGGCGGTCGGGTGTGTGAACCCGCACCCGCGGCTGGCCGCCCACAGCCACACGCCCGACATCGCCGTGCCCCCGCCCGGGTCGGTGCCCACCGCTCTGAACATGGTCAGCCTGCCGGAGTACGTGATCGAGCCGCCGGACGTGCTCACCATCCTGGCGACGATCCGGAACGTGAAGGACGACCCGGAACTGAAAAGGGTGGATGACAGGCTGCGGGAGTTGAAGGCGAAAGGCAATCTGACGGCAGCGGAGCAGGGCGAAATGAAATCGCTGGAGGAGCAGCGACGGCGGCAGTTAGACGCGCCGCCGGAGTACACCGGCGACGTCCGCGACCTGCCGTACCAGCCGGTGCGGAACAACAGCTTCCAGGTGCAGCCGGACGGGTTCGTCCACCTCGGGGTGTACGGGTCGGTGCCGGTGTCCGGGCTGACGGTGAACCAGGCGCGGCTGGCCATCCGCGCGTGCCTGGCCAAGCAGATCGAGCCGGAAAGCGGGGGCATCAAAGAGGACCGGCTGCTCGTGGTGGTGAGCGTGACGCAGTACAACAGCAAAGTGTACTACGTGCATACCGACGGCGGTGGGGCGGGCGAGCAGGTGGCGAAGTTCCCGGTGACTGGCAAGGAGTGCGTGTCCGACGCCATCGCCAACATCGGCGGGCTGTCGCCGGCGGCGAGCAAGCGGAACATCTGGGTGGCCCGCCGCACCCCGCAACTCAGCGCCGACCAGATCCTGCCAGTGGACTGGGTGGGGATCAGCCAGTGGGGGGTGACGAACACCGACTACCAACTATTCCCCGGTGACCACGTATACGTGAAGGCCCAGCGGCTGGTGACGGTGGACAACACCCTGGCCCGCATCCTGGCCCCGGTGCAGCAACTGTTCGGCGTCACCCTGCTCGGCACACAGACGGTGAACCAGATTTCCGGCCGCGGGATCGGGTTCGGCACCGGCAACCGGTGACGAAGGGAGGGGGCGATCATGCGGTGGTGCAGCCTGATGGCGGTGGTGTGGGCGGCGGGTGTCGCGGTCGGCCAGCAGCCGTACCCACTGGGAGGGGTGCCGTACTACCCGCCGCCGAATTCGACGAGCGTCCGCCCGCCGCTCAGCCCGTACCTGAACCTGCTGAACGGGGTGAACCCGGCCCTGAACTACTATTATGGTGTTCGACCGTACACAGCCCCGCCCGGAAGTCTGGGCAGTTACGCTCCGGGCAACTTCGCCCCTGGCGGCTTCAACACCGGCGGTGGAGGGAGCTTGTTTGTCCAACCAACCCCACCACCGATCGACCCGTTGGCCGAGCCGGACGACGTGAAAAAGTTCCGTCTGCCGCCGCCTGGTAACCCGGTGGGGTTCGGCAACCGGTTCGGCAGTAGTCGAGCGGGTGTCGTCGGTCCGCAGTCGGGGTACTACAGCGGGCCGGTGCCACAAGGCGGGAGGGGGTCTCAAACGGGCGGTCAACCGGCCGTGCCGCAAGGCCACGGCGTCCCGACCACCATCCCGCGGTCGCGGTGAGTTGTCAACGCTACCGGCACACGGACCGTGCCGACACCCCATCGGTCACCCGGAAGGATTCGGACCCGTGAACGCGACCTTCACCCGCCGGCGTCTGACTGCCATCACCCTCGGTACGATCGCCCTCGGTCCGGTCACCTTCGCCCAGTCGGTACCGGCCGCCCGCATGTTGCCGGCCGTCCCGGGCGATCCGCCGGTCAGCCGTGCTGCCCCGCCGGGTCCCGCCTATGACGTGCCGGCGTCGGTGCCCGCGCCGACCTTCGGCCGGCAGCAACGGCCGACGACATCCGCCGTGCAGCCGGAGAAATCGCGCGGGGTTGTGAGCGGCACCATCGACGCGGTGAAGGGCATGTTCGGTGGGAAAAGTGAACCGACGGCCGCCACGGGGTATGCAGACCCGGCCGCGGGCAACCCGCCGGTCAGCCGCACGCCGGCCGTCCCGTATTCGCCGCAGCCGGCCCC
>CANJKY010000340.1 GCA_947474875.1 Gemmataceae bacterium | reverse complement strand
TCGCGGGAGTCCGGGCCGTCCCGCCCGTCCCGACGGCCGCCGCCGTCCCGACGGCCGCCGCCACCGCCGCCGTCCCGACGGCCACCACCGCCACCGGAGGGCGCACCGCCTTCCCCGACGCGGCCGCCCGTTACAGGTTCGTTCGCCATGGTCGTCTCTCACTGGGTCGGTCGTTAACGGACAGCGTGGTCCGGGTGTCTCGCTTACTTCGCCGCTTCCGGGGCGGGCTTCTTCCCACCCTCTTTCTTGGCTTCCTTCTTCCCGCCGTCCTTCTTGACGTCGGCCGGAGCCGGCTTGCCCGCCTTCGGGGCCGCTTCCTCAAGACCGGTACACTTCAGCCCGGCCTCGGTGGCCGCGCGGGCCAGTGCCTTCACCCGTCCGTGGAACCGGAAGTGCCCGCGGTCGAACGCCGCCTCGGTGATGCCCTTGGCCTTCGCCGCTTCGGCGATGGCCTTGCCCACCAGCTTGGCGGCGGCGATGTTCCCGCCTTTGGCCACCTTCGCCCCCTTGCTACCGGTCGAGGCGGCGGCCAGGGTCACCTGGGCGTCGTCGTCGATCAGTTGGGCGTAGATGTGGAAGTTCGAGCGGTACACGCTCAGCCGCGGCTTGGCGGCGGTGCCGCGGATGCCCTTCCGCACCCGCCGCTGCCGCCGGAGCGCCCGCTTCGCCTTCAGTTTCTGTGCGTCCATAGTCGTTGGTCCTTAGTCATCAGTCATTAGTCCCAGGTGTCAGGGGCCGATTGCCGACCGGCCCGATGACCAAGGACTAATGACTAAGGACGGATGGTTACTTGCCCGCGCTGAACGACTTCCCTTCCTTGCGGCGGACCACCTCGTTCTCGTACCGGATGCCCTTGCCCTTGTACGGCTCCGGCTTCTTCGCCGCCCGGATCTCGGCGGCGAACTGCCCCACCTTCTGCTTGTCCGCCCCGCTGACCACGATGGTGGTGGCGTCCGGCACCTGGCAGGTGATGCCCTCCGGCGGCTGGAAGTTCGGCTTGTTGGCGAACCCGACCATGAGTTCGACGCCCTTCCCCTTGGCCACCGCCTGGTACCCCACGCCCTCCACCTTCAGTCGCTTCTCGTACCCCTTGGTCACGCCCACCACCATGTTGTTGATGAGCGCACGGGTGAGGCCGTGCAGGGCGCGGTTCTGGCGAGCGTCGTTCGGCCGCTCCACCGTCACCTGCTTGCCGTCCGCCTTCACCACCATGTCCGGGTGGTGGGTGAACTCCAGTTTGCCCTTCGGCCCTTCCACCTTCACCGTGCGGCCGGCAAGGTTCACCTTCACTCCGGCCGGGATGACCACGGGCGCTTTGCCGATCCGCGACATTGCTGCGTCTCCTGGGGCTTCACCGGCGGCAAGCCGGGCCGAGGCCCTTGTTGGTAGGTCCGGCCGTGCCGGACGTCGGATGGTCAGAGTCTGGCACAGCCGGACCTGCCAAATCACCAGATGGTCCCGAGCACCTCGCCGCCGGCCTTCGCCTTGCGGGCCTGGCGGTCGCTCATCACCCCCTTCGAGGTGCTGATGAGCGAGATGCCCAGCCCGTCCAGTACCGGGCGGAGGTCCTTGTAGCTCTTGTACACCCGGCAGCCCGGCCGTGAGTACCGCTCGATGTGGCGGATCACCCGCTCACCGTCCGGCCCGTACTTCAGGAACACCTGGAGGACGACGTGGGCCTGGCCCATGTCCGCCGTCTCCTGGAACTCCTTGCCGGCCTCGGTGTCGGCGTAAGTGCCGGTGCGGTAGCCGAGGATGAACCCCTCGTCTTGCAGCACCTTGGCCACCGCCACCTTCAACTTGGTGGCCGGCATGTCCACGTACGGCCGCTCGATGCTGCTGGCGTTGCGGATGCGGGTGAACATGTCCGCGATCGGGTCGGTCATCATGGCAGAATGCCTCGGTTTCAAGTTTCAGAGTTTCAGGTTTCAACCCGGTCGGCGGACCGGATTCGTTCCAGAGCGACCAGCATCGACGCGGCGTCGGAGGTCTTGAAACTCTGAAACTTGAAACCTGTAACTACCAGGACGCCTTGCGGACGCCGGGGATCAGGCCGTTGCTGGCCATGTCGCGGAACAGGATGCGGCACACCCCGAACTTGCGGAGCACCGCCCGCGGACGGCCGGTCAGTTTGCACCGCTGGCGGATGCGGATCAGATCCCGCGGGCGGAGCAGCTTACTCGCATCCCGCTGATCTTCCGGCTTGGCCATCTCGGCCTTGTGGGCTTCCACCGCCGCCATCTGCTTGCGGTACCGGGCCATCTTCGCGGTCGTGGACATCCGAACCCCTTTGTGGTCCTGGTGCGGGCGGCGTTCCGACTCGGGCTGCCGGGGCAGTGAGCCGGCCGTTCCGTCAACGTGGAACAGACATCATACGAGCGGCTAACCGATCACCAACCGAAAATCCCAATTCGATCAGTCGCGGAACGGCATGCCGAACTGCCGGAGCAGTTCGCGAGCTTCCTCATCGCTGCGGGTGCTGGTCACCACGGTGATGTCCATCCCCTGGGTGAAGTGAACCTTGTCCGGGTCCACCTCGGGGAACACCAACTGTTCGGTCAGGCCCATGCTGTAGTTGCCGTTCCCGTCGAAGCTCTTCGGGTTGACCCCGCGGAAGTCGCGGATCCGCGGCAGGGCGAGGTTGATCAGCCGGTCCAGGAACTCGTACATCCGCTTGCCGCGGAGGGTCACCCGGCAGCCGATGTCGTTCCCCTGCCGCAGGCGGAACGTGCTGATCGCCTGCTTCGCCTTGGTCACCTGCGGCTGCTGGCCGGCGATCAGCTTGAGCTGATCCACCGCCTCGGTCATCCGGTTCTTGTCCTGCAGGGCTTTGCCGACGCCCATGTTGATGACGATCTTCTGGAGCTTCGGCAGGCTCAGCCGGTTGGTCCGGTTGAACTTCTTGGCGAGCG
The DNA here is from genome assembly GCA_947474875.1 of Gemmataceae bacterium. Lineage (GTDB taxonomy): Bacteria > Planctomycetota > Planctomycetia > Gemmatales > Gemmataceae > JALHQU01. The sequence continues at coordinate 2,391 of CANJKY010000340.1, read as the reverse complement.
CCGGGACGATCTCTTTCTGATACCGGTCTTGCAAGCGGGCCATCGGGTCGGTCCTCGGGGTGCCTCAATGCGACCCCATGACGACGGGGCCGACCGACACCGGGGGTGGACAGGGTTACTTGCTGGTCGCGTACTTCGGGTTCGGCTTGCTCAGCGTACGGATGCGGGCGCCGCTCTTCTTGGCGTACAGCTCTTTGGTGCCGTCCGGCAGGTAGCGGGTGCCGACACGGGTCGGGGCGTTCGTCTGCGGGTCGATGAGAGCGACGTTCGACACGGCGATCGGCATCTCCTTCGACAGCCGCCCGCCCTGCGGGTTGCGGCGGGACGGCTTCAGGTGCTTGTACACCTTGTTGATGCCTTCCACCACCACCTTGTTGTCGGCGCGGAGCACCCGGAGCACCTTCCCCCGTTTGCCCTTGTCGTCCCCGGCCAGCACGGCCACCAGATCGTCTTTGCGGATGAACATTGTGGATCAGGGGTCAGGGGTCAGGGTCAAACCACTTCGGCGGCGAGACTGATGATCTTGCCGAACTTCGTCCGCAGCTCCCGCGGCACCGCCCCGAAGATGCGGGTGCCCCGCGGGTTGTCGTCGTTGTCTAGCAGCACCAGGGCGTTGCGGTCGAACCGCACATACGAGCCGTCCTCCCGCCGGGTGGCCACCTTGGTGCGGACGATCACGCCCTTCACCACGTCGCCGGCCTTCACATCCCCACCGGGCAGCGCCTTTTTCACGCTGGCGCGGATGATGTCGCCCAGGTACGCCACCCGCCGCTTGGTGCCGCCGAGCACCTGGATGCACATGACCTCTTTCGCGCCGGTGTTGTCGGCCACGTCGAGGTAGGAATACATCTGGATCATCGAATCCCCTCACGCCGCTGGGGTTGTGTGTTCACCCCCTCGCTTCCGCTCGGGGTCGTCTCACCGCCTCACTCCGCCTTCGCCCCGCTGGCCAGTTCGCTCCCGGCCACCGCCCCTTCCAGGTTGGCGACGGTGCGACTCGGCGCTTTAGTCACCACCCGCACCAGGATCCACCGCTTCAGCTTGGACAACGGACGGCACTCTTGGATTTCCACCGTGTCGCCCAGGTGCGACTCGTTCTTCTCGTCGTGCGTGTAACACACCGTCCGCTGTTTAATGAACTTGCCGTACTTGGCGTGCCGGACTAGGCGGACGATCTCCACCCGGCGAGTCTTGGCCGTCTTGTCGCGGGTGACGATGCCGGTGACCAGCCGGCCGTTCGGGGCGGCGGGGGCAGAAGTGGGCTTGGTGGTGGTGTCGGCCATTACTTACCGCTCCCCTTCGTCGTGGCCCGTCCGGCCTGGATGGTTTGCACCCGCCCCAGCGCCCGCTTCGCCCGCCGCTTGCCGGGGCCGTCCAGCTTGCCCTGGATGGCTTCCACCTGCTTGGCCAGGTCAGCGTCCGGCAGGTCGGCCAGCCGCTTCAGCTCCCGCTGCCGCTGGGTGGTCTTGATACGGGCGATGTCCCGCTTCGCCTTGCGGATCTCGCTCGGCGTCTCCAGCCGGTCGGTGGCCGACTGAAACCGCAGTTGGAACAGGTGCTTCTCGGTGTCGCGGAGGGTTTGCGACAGTTGCTCGTCGCTCATCCCCACCAGATCGTTCGGTTTCATGATTTCTGACTCCCCTCCGGGAGGGGTGAGTGTTACACGTTCGGCCGGCGGGTGACGAACCGGCACTTGAACGGCATCTTGTACGCCACCTTCGCCAGCGCCTCTTTGGCCGCCGTCTCGGGCACCCCGCCGATCTCGAACAGCACCATGCCGGCCTTCACCACCGCGGCCCAGTACTCCGGTTCGCCCTTCCCTTTACCCATCCGCGTCTCGGCCGGGATGGAGGTGACGCTCTTGTGCGGGAACACCCGCATGTAGTACCGGCCCTCACCGGACACGAACCGGGTGATGGTGACGCGGGCGGCCTCGATCGCCTGGGCGGACAGCCAGCCGCCTTCAAGCGTCTGGAGGCCGAAATCGCCGTACGCGACGTAGTTACCCCGCTGGGCGTTGCCCTTGATGGCGCCGTTGTACTTCTTTTTCGCCGCCAGCCCGCGGATCACCCCGCGCTGGATCTTCCGGTACTTCACCCGCTTCGGCATTTTCAAGGACATCGCTCACCCCGTCGGTATGACCCCGCTCCCTCGCGGGCGCGGGTCGTCGTGTCGTTACCCGCGGCGGCGGCGGGTGGATTTCCGCTGCTGGCCGGCGGCCGCGTCGGTCGTGTCGTTGATCTCGCCGGTGACGAAGTCGCCGTTGTTCACCCATACCTTGATGCCGATGTTCCCCTGGGCGGTGGAGGCCTCGGTGAACCCGTAGTCCACCTTCGCCTTCAGGGTGGACAGCGGGATGCTGCCCTGCATCGACTTCTCGCACCGCGCCAT
>CANJKY010000339.1 GCA_947474875.1 Gemmataceae bacterium | reverse complement strand
GGAATGCGTTCGAGGCGACCAAGAAGGTGACTCAGGAGGGGTCGGAACCCTTCAAGAAAAGTCACGACAATCTCCAACAGGCGACGGCCGACCGGGACAATCTTCGGGACAAAATCGTGGGTGAACTTCGGCAGAAAAAGCTGGCGATGGCCCGGGATCTGGTGTTGAAGCAGCAGCAGGCAGAGTTGAATCAAGTTCGCGATGCCGTCGCACAGGCCAATAAGCGGGTCAGCGACGCCGAGGCCGGCCGGAAGGAGGTTGAGGCGCGTATCTCAAAATTCGATCACAACCGGCAAGAATTAGACACGTATCGGAAAGAAATCGCGTATCTCGAAACCTTACTGAACACCATGCGGCAGAAGCGGGAAGAGTTGAAGGTCGAAACCGAGATGCAGAAGCGGGTCAAGCTCACCGAAGACCCGTATGTGATGGCCGGGGTGGAGGGTAACCGTCGGCTGAGGAACGCGGGCATGGCCGGGGCTGGGGTACTGCTGGCCGGGTTGGCCGGGCTGGTCGGGTGGGAAGTTCGCAGCCGCCGGGTAACCCGATCCGATGAACTGGCCACCGCCCTCGGGCTGCCCCTGCTGGGCACCATCCCGCCGGCCGAAGCCGGGATCGAGGCGTCCGGCGAACTGGTCGAGGCGGTGGACTCGGCCCGCACCGTGCTGCTGCACAGCGACCCGTCGGACCGCCCGCTCCGCACGCTGGTGGTGACCAGCGCCCTGCCGGGCGAGGGGAAGACGTCGCTCAGCGGACACCTGGCCATCAGCCTGGCCCGCGCCGGGTACCGCACCCTGATCGTGGACGGGGACGTACACAGCCCGTCCGTCCACCAGGTGTTCGACCTGGACGCCGGCCCGGGGCTGTGTGAGTTGCTGCGGGACGAGACCGGGATGGATGCGGTGGTTCGCACAACCCGGGTGCCCGGGTTGTCCGTCCTGCCGGCCGGCCGGTGGAACCTAACCACCCGACAGGCACTGGTGGGCGACCGCTGGTCGGCCATCCGCCGGCAGTTGGAGAAGCGGTATGACTACGTCATCGTGGACACCGCCCCGCTACTGCTCATGACCGACAGCCTGCTGCTCGCCCGGAACGCCGACGGGGTGATCCTGTCCGCCCTGCTCGGCGTCACCCAAGTGAACAGCGTGGCCGAAACCCAGACCCGTCTGAACTCCCTCGGCGCGCGGATCCTGGGGGTGATCGTGAACGGGGCGCGGTCGCCGTACTCGCTGCGGTACGGGTACGGCTACGGGCGGTACAAACCGGCGGGGGACGAGGCTGTTCCCGCCGTCAACGGTCCGAACTCACTCACCCCGGCTTGACCCGGACTAGGGGGTCGCTGTGTCGCGGTACGCCTTGCCATTCCTCGTGTTGATTGTCCTGGTGTCGTCCGTCGGTGTGGCCCACGGGTGGCTCACCGGCCGGTGGGGGGTGTCCGCCGACCTCCAGCGGGCGGCCGCCGCCCTCGACCGCTTCCCGAACACGGTCGGCGACTGGACGACTACGGAGACGTTCCCCTACGACGCCGACGACATGGCCCGGTCCGGCATCCGCGGGCACGTCGGGCGGGCGTACCGTAACACGCGAACGGGTGAGGTGCTCCAGGTGCTGACCGTGTGCGGGCGGGGCGGGCCGATCAGCGTTCACACCCCGGACGTGTGCTACGTGGGTGCCGGATACAGCCAGGTGGGGGCGTTGCATCGAATGACCGGACCGCCGGCCGGAACGACGTTCTGGCAGGGGCGGTTCGTGAAGACGACGGGGGTGGTCCCCCAGCAGTTGGACATCTACTGGGCGTGGTCCCGCGACGGGGCGGAGTGGGCCGCCCCGGACAACCCGCGGGTGACGTTCGCGTGGGCGCCGTCCCTGTACAAGCTGTACGTGGTCCGTTCGTCCGCCGGTGCGTCGGCCGGCGACGCCTCGGACGCCCAGGTGCAGGGGTTTCTCTCCTCCCTCCTGCCCCAACTGAAACCGGTACTGGGTCAGCCCGAGTAGTGGACGACCCGCGGGGTTCCGATCGGCTGGCTTGAATTCTCGGGAGGAGGTCGTCGTGCAGATTGCGTATCCGACCGAAGTGACGGTGCAAACCCGGTCGCCCGACACCCCGGCCCCGGCCGGTGAGAGTCCACGCCCAGCGGTGTACCCGTGGTACGACTCGGTCGGGCGGATGCGGGACTTCTTCGACCGGGCCGCCGGCCTGCTGCTGTTCGCCCTCACCCTCCCGCTGACCGCCGCCGGCTGGCTGGCAGTCAAGCTCACCTCGCCCGGCCCGGGCCTGTACACGCAGACGCGGGTGGGGCTGGCCGGCCGCCACTTCCGCATCTACAAGCTCCGCACCATGTACCACAACTGCGAAGCCACCATGGGCGGGGTGAAGTGGAGCACGAAGGGCGACCCGCGGGTGACGCCGGTCGGGCGGATCCTCCGCAAGCTGCACATCGACGAGTTACCGCAGTTGTGGAACGTGGTCGTCGGAGACATGAGTCTGGTCGGCCCACGGCCCGAGCGGCCTGAACTGGTCGCCCCGTTGTCTAAACAGATCGACGGTTACACCGAACGGCTGGCGGTCCCGCCCGGCCTGACCGGGTTGGCCCAGATCCAGTTGCCTGCGGACACCGATTTAGACTCGGTGCGGGCGAAGTTGCGGCATGATAGTTGCTACATCGCCCGTCGCAGCCCGTGGCTCGACCTACGGCTGTTGTTCGGCACGGGGGTGTATCTGCTCGGATTCTCCTACGCCGGAGTCCGCCGGATCGCCCTCCTGCCCGACGCCAACGAGTGGGCGGCTGCGCCCCAGACGAACACTGGGACGGAGACACAACCCGGCATCGCCTCGCGGCCGGTGCTGAGTGAGGCGCGATGAACTTCGGCCTGTTCCTTCTACTGAACGCCGTGCTGCTGATCCGCCCGGAGGAGTTGTTCCCGGCGATCGCCGGCCTGCGGCTGTACCTGATCGTGATCGTGCCGTGCCTGCTCACGTCCCTGCCGCGGTTGGTCGAATTGCTCTCCCCGTCTTCCCTCCGCGACCGCCCGGTGGCGGTGTGCGTACTGCTGTTCTTCGCTGCGACCTTGGTGTCCCTGTGCGTGCAGGGACGGGTGAATGAGGCGTTCACGGAGTTCGGGCCGGAGTTCGGGAAGGTCATCCTGTACTACTTCCTGCTGCTAGCCGTGGTGGACACGCCGGAGCGGTACCGGGCGTTCGCCGCCGCCCTGATCCTGCTCATTGGCGTGCTCACGGGCATCGCCCTCGCCCAGCAGTACGGGCTGACCCAGTTCGACAACATTACCCCCTGCCTCCAGGTGGCGATGGATCCGGAGACGGGTGAGTCATACACATTCCCGCGCCTGGTCAGCACCGGCATCTTCAACGACCCGAACGACCTGTGCCTGGTACTCGGGCTAGGCATTTGGTGTTGTATCTACTGCGGATCCACCAACTCGTTCGGGCTGGTCGGCTGGGCGTTCTGGCTACTGCCGGTGCCGCTGTACGTGTTCGCCCTGCTCGAGACGCACTCCCGCGGCGGGCTGATGGGGGTGTTGGCCGGCGGGGCGGCGTACCTGTACTCGCGGTTCGGCGGGCCGAAGGCGTTCCCGCTGGCCATCGCCGGTATCGCCGTCGCCTTGGCGGCGATCGGCGGACGACAGGGGAACATCGGCGGCGGCGGAACCGCCCACGAGCGGCTGATGATGTGGGCGGACGGGCTGGGCAACCTGTTCGCCCAAAAGACTCACCTGCTCACCGGCTTAGGCGTCGGATTTATGGTCGAGGAACACGGGCTAGTCGCACACAACTCGTTCGTGCAAGCCTACGTCGAGCAAGGCATCCTCGGCGGCGGGTCGTTCCTGGCGGCGTTCATCCTCGGCCTGTGGCTAACCGACCGCCTCGGCCGCGGCGTGCCCGCCCCGGACTGGGCCGTGCAGGCCCGCCCGTTCGCGTTCGCCGCGGTGGCCGGGTACGCCATGGGCTGTTACTCCCTCACCCGAAACTTCGTCGTGCCCACGTACCTCACCCTCGGGCTGGCGTCTGTCCTGCTCGACGCCGCCGCCCCGACCCTGCCCGAAAAGTACCAGGTTTCCGGCCGCTGGTTCGGTTGGCTCTTCCTGTTCGGGATTGTTGGGCTAGTATTCATCAAACTCGCGACCCAGGTACTGGGGATGGCCGGGGTATGAACTTGACCGCCGACGAACCGCAGACCACCACCCCGCCGCCCGCCCTGCCCGCTGGTTCGGCGCCGCCACCCCTCCACCGTACCGTCATCGAGCCCGACCGCGGGTGGCAACTGGTCGACGTCCGCGAGCTGTGGCGGTATCGCGAGCTGCTGCTCGCCCTCATGCTCCGCGACGTCAAGGTGCGGTACAAGCAGGCCGTCCTCGGGGTCGCCTGGGCGGTGCTCCAGCCGGCCATGCTGATGGTGGTGTTCACCGTCTTCTTCGCCCGCCTCGGCGGGCTGAAGAGCGGAGACGTGCCGTACCCGCTGTTCGTCCTGTCCGGCCTCATCGCCTGGACGTTCTTCTCCACCGCCGTCACCCAGGCGGCGAACAGCGTGGTCGGCTCCGAGCGGCTGATCACCAAGATCTACTTCCCCCGCCTCGGCGTGCCGTTCGCCGCCGTCGGCGCCGCCGCCTTCGACTTCCTCATCGCCTTCGCCCTGCTCGCCGTGCTCATGCCCTTCTACAGCTGGGCGCCGAGCTGGCAGATCGTGTTCCTGCCGCTGGTGGTCGGCATCCTGCTGCTCGCCGCCGCCGGCCTGGGCGTCCTGCTGTCCGCCCTGACCGTCGCCTACCGCGACTTCCGGTACGTCACCCCGTTCCTCATCCAGGTTGGGCTGTACGCCACCCCCACCATCTACATGGCGGTGCCGGCCGACCCGTCGCCGACGCTCAAGCTGTGGCTGACCGTCAACCCGCTGGTCGCCCCCATCGCCGGCTTCCGCGCCTGCCTGCTCGGCGGGCCGATCCCGTGGGACGGGTTGGCCGTCTCGGCCGTCGTGGCCGTGCTACTGTTCGTGGTCGGCTGCCTGTACTTCAAGAAGGTGGAAGACTCGTTCGCGGACGTGATCTGACCCCGGAGGTTGAACCCCCGCATGGCGACGCCGGCGATCAAGGTCGAAGGGCTGGGCAAGAAGTACCGCCTGACGCACGGGCAGGAGCGGACCCGCTACCGCACCCTCCGCGACACCCTGGTGGACGCGGTCAAGGCCCCGTTCCGCAAGCGGGGCACCACCGAGGAGTTCTGGGCGCTGAACGACGTGTCGTTCGAGGTGCAACCGGGGGAGGTGGTGGGCATCATCGGGCGGAACGGGGC
>CANJKY010000338.1 GCA_947474875.1 Gemmataceae bacterium | reverse complement strand
TCGGCTTCTACGTGGTGGCGGACGGCAGCGGCAAGCCGTGGCGGGCGCGGACCCGCCCGCCGTCGTTCATCCACTTCAGCCTGTTCCCGCTGCTCATGGAAGGGCACCAGATCTCGGACGTGCCGGCGGTGCTGGGCAGCCTGAACATCATCGCGGCGGAGCTGGACCGATGAGCGCGCTGAGCGACGACATCAAGACCCGAATCCGGGCGTACATCCCCCGGTACCCGAGCAAGCAGGCGGTGACGCTACCAGCGCTGCACCTCGTCCACGACGAGTACCGCACGGTGTCGAACGAGGCGATCGTCGAGATCGCCGGGCTTCTGGACCTGCACCCGTCCGAAGTCCACGACACCATGACCTTCTACGAGTTCTTCAAGCACGACGGGGACAAACTCGGCAAGACCCGCCTGTGGGTGTGCCGCGGGCTGGCGTGCATGCTCCGCGGGGCGTACGAGCTGCAAGAGCACTGCGAACACAAGCTCGGCGTGAAGTGCGGGCAGACGACCGCCGACGGCAAGATCACGCTGGAGTTCGCCGAGTGTATCGGGGCGTGCGACGGCGCCCCGGCCTGCCTGCGGGATGACAAGCACGAGATGAACGTGACCACCGAGAAGGCGGATTCGCTGATCGCGGAGTTAAAGCGGTGAGCATCTACGCCACCCTCTGGCAGTTGAAATTTCAAAAGGATCACGCCTTTGACGAGGAGTGGCTGGAGGTGTACGCACAGGCCGTTCCAGCCCACATCGGCCACCCGAGTATGTACCCGGACGGCGATCCGTACGCGGACTTCCTTCCCCCGGTCGTGGAGTGTGATCCGGAAACCGGTGCCGGCCCGTACTACAGGGCAGTTGTGATCGTAGCCGAGGGGCGTGATCAAAAGGACGGCCAGCGGTATCTGGACCCGTTGCTGGTGCTGACCGGCCACCAGTACGCGAAGATACCGTTCGAGCGTCTGCTCGACGCGATCCGTACGGCTATTCCGTGGGATCGTGACGTGGTCGCATGTGCGTCCCGTCCCGACGGAACGGAGCAGGTGATCCGCGTTCCGTTTTGGCGAGAGCTGGAGCGAAATGCAGAACGGCGAACGAAGAGCTGATCGAACAACGTGCGGAAGAGGAATGTATGGGATTTGAACCCACCCTACTCGCTCGCATTAACAAGCCGAACTCCGCCAAGCTGGAAGGCTACCGGGCGGACGGCGGGTACGCGGCGTTCGAGAAGGCGCTGAAGGACAAGCAGCCGCTCGACGTGGTCACGCAGGTGAAGGACTCCGGGCTGCGGGGCCGCGGCGGGGCCGGGTTCCCCACCGGGCTGAAGTGGACGTTCCTGCCGAAGGACCACCCCGGTCCGATCTACCTGTGCATCAACGCCGACGAGTCCGAACCCTGCACGTACAACAACCGCATCCTGATGGAGAAGGACCCGCATCAGGTGCTCGAAGGCATCATGCTTTCGTGCTACGCGATCAAGTCGAACCGGGCGTACTTCTACATCCGGTACGAGTACGGCGACGCCTACCGCACCCTGCAAGCGGCCATCGACGAGTGCTACGCCGCCGGCCTGCTCGGCAAGAACATCTTCGGCAAGGGGTTCGACCTCGACATCTTCCTGCACCGCGGGGCCGGGGCGTACATCTGCGGCGAAGAGACCGGGCTGATCGAATCCCTCGAAGGGAAACGGGCGTGGCCGCGGATCAAGCCGCCCTTCCCCGCCATCGAAGGGGCGTTCCGCAAGCCGACCATCGTGAACAACGTCGAGACGATGGCGTGCGTCACGCAGATCATGCGGCGGGGCATCGACTGGTTCAAGAGCATGGGCGTGCCGCCCGACCCGAAGAACCCCCGCGACGCCGGCAGCTACGGGCCGAAGCTGTACACCCTGGCCGGGCACGTCGAGAAGCCGATCTGCGTCGAGGTGCCGATGGGCATCACCTGCCGCGACCTGGTGGAGAAGCACGGCGGCGGGGTGTGGAAGGGGCGGAAGGCGAAGAGCGTGAACCCCGGCGGGCTGAGCATGGGGTTCCTGGATTGCAACGCCCCGCTGAAGGGCGAGGACGGCAAGACCGAGTACGACATCCCGCTCGACTTCAACGGCCCCGGCAAGGTCGGCTGCCTCGGCCTGGGCACCGCCGCCGTCACCGTCATCGACGACCAGACCAGCATGGTAGACGTGCTGCACAACGTCTGCCAGTTCTTCAGCCACGAGAGCTGCGGGCAGTGTACCCCGTGCCGCGAGGGCACCGGCTGGATGCTGAAGATCACCGACCGCCTCCGCCGCGGGCAGGGGCGGACGGAAGACCTGGACGTGCTGGTGGACGTGGCCGACCGCATCGGCATCATCCCCGGCACCACCATCTGCGGGCTGAGCGACGGCGCCGGCTGGCCGGTGAAGACGGCCATCCGCAAATTCCGTAAGGAATTCGAGGACGCCATCCGCGACGGCAGCAAGAGCAAGTACGCCCGGCCGCTGGCGATGGCCGGTGCCCACTAACGGAGGCCGATCATGCGAAGGCTCCTGTTACTCGTGCCGGTGCTGGCGGCGGCCTACGGGTGCGGCTTCCCAAAATCCACGCCCAAACCGACGAAGCCGTCGGCGGAGAAGATCGACGACCGGAACACCAACTACCGGGCAGACGGCAGCACGCTCGGCAACGCGGCGCGGGCGGGCAAGCGGGTGGTGCAGCTGAACGACTTCAACGGGCTGAGGACGTTCATCCTCACCTACGAGATCGAAAACAACCGGATGCCGACGATCGACCAGATCAAGGCGGACCTGAAGAACTACCCGGACGCGAGCGAGATCCTGAAGAAGGTCGAGGAAGGGGTCATCATCCTCACCGGCACCACTGACAAGAACGCGCTGTGGGCCTACGAGATCGACGCGGACAAGGCGGGCGGGATCGTGTGCACGGGGCCGTCCGGGGCCATCAAGCGAGCCACCGCCGACGAGGCGAAGCAGCTCATCGGGAAGAAGTGAGTCGCCGATGCCAACCGTCTATGTGAACGACACGCCGGTCGAGATCGGCACCCGCAAGCTGAACTGCGTGCAGGCGGCCGAACTCGGCGGCGTGCTGGTGCCGCACTACTGCTACCACCCCGGCCTGACCGTGGTGGCGTCCTGCCGCATGTGCTTGGTGGAGATGGGCGAGCTGAAGGACGGCAAGGTGACCATGCAGCCGAAGGTGTTCCCCGGCTGCCAGACGCCGGTGAAGGACGGCACGGTCATCGTCACCGGGGAGTACGACAAGCGGAAACCGGCCCCCGCCCTGCCCTACGACCCGGCGTACAAGCCGGGCGAGCGGGCCAAGAAATCGCAGGCCGACACCCTCGAAGGGCTGCTCCTCAACCACCCGCTCGACTGCCCGGTGTGCGACAAGGCCGGCGAGTGCAAGCTGCAAGACTACAGCTACCAGTTCGGCCGCACCGAGAGCCGGCTGGTGGACGAGAAGAACCAGCCGCCGAACAAGCCGGACCTGAGCAGTAAGATCACCCTGTTCACCGACCGGTGCATCCTGTGCACCCGGTGCGTGCGGTTCACCCGCGAGGTGAGCGGCACCGGCGAACTGCAGGTGGTCGGCCGCGGGCACCACGAGGAGATCGACGTGTTCCCCGGCTTCCCGCTGGAAAACAAGCTGAGCGGGAACGTGGTGGACCTGTGCCCGGTCGGGGCGCTCGGGTCGAAAGACTTCCTGTACACCCAGCGGGTGTGGTACCTGAAGACGACGGACAACGTGTGCGGCAACTGCGCCACCGGGTGTAGCACCCACACCGACACGAACAAGGACATCGTGTACCGCCTGCGGGCGCGGGAGAACCACGACGCCCAGGGGTACTGGATGTGCGACGAGGGGCGGTGGGGGTACCACCACACGCACAGCCCGGACCGCATCACCCGCCCGCTGGCGAAGGGCGCCGACGGCGTACTTCGCCCGACCCCGTGGCAGCAACTCCAGGTCCGCCGGCAGTTCGAGGACGCGGTGTACGTCACCGCCCGGCGGGCGGTGGTGGTGCTGTCCCCGAACCTGACGGTGGAAGAGGCTTACGCCCTCGGCACGGCGTTCAAGAAGCTGAACAAGGAACTGCGGCTGGCGCTCGGCCCGGTGCCGGTGGTCGGCGAGGACGACCACTACCCGAAGAACGTGAGGGGCGAGTACGTCCCGCCGGCCAAGTTCACCATCCGCGCCGAGAAGTGCCCGAACCGGTTGGGCGTGGAGGCGGTGCTGACCAAGCTCCAGGGCGAGGTGATCCGCTTTGCCGACGTGGTGCGGGAAGACCTGAACGCCCTGTGGTTCGCCGGCGGGTACCGCGACCCGGAGTTCGTCAACGCCGCCCTGCCGCAGGGGTGGAAGGCCCCGGCGCACCTGCTCGTCCAGGACCTGTTCCACTCGAAGCTGACCGCCGCCGCGACGGTCGTGCTGCCGGCCACCACCGCGTTCGAGAAGGACGGCACGTTCGTCAACCACGCCGGGCTGGCCCAGTCGTTCCCGCGGGCGGTGAAATCCGGGCCGGAAGTACGCGGTGAGTTGCAGATCGCGTTCGACCTGGCCGGGCGGAAGGGGCTGGCGACGGTCGCCGCGGTGCGGAAAGACCTGGCGAACGACCTGCCGCAGTTCGCGGCCCTGGCCGAGTTGAAGCAGCCGACGGCGAGCAAGAAGGTGGAGCTGGCAACCGTGTGAGTGTGTTCTGCTCGCACCGCGAGCGGGTTTTTGAAGACCGCTCGCGGTGCGAGCAGAACACTGAAGAGGCATCATGATCGCATTCGACTGGCTCACCCTGCTGATCGTCATCGCCGGCGTGATCGCCGTGGTGATGCCGACCGTCGGCTACCTGACGCTGGCCGAGCGGAAGGTGTCGGCGTGGGTGCAAGACCGCCTCGGGCCGAACCGCGTCGGCCCGCTCGGGCTGCTCCAGCCGCTGGCCGACGGGGGCAAGTTCTTCCTGAAGGAAGCGCCCATCCCGCGGCACGTGGACAAGATCTTCTTCCTGCTCGCCCCGGCCGTCAGCATGGCGATCGCGCTGGTGGCGCTGGCGGTGGTGCCGTGGGGCGGCACACAGCCGCCGCCCGGCCCGGTGCCGGAGTCGGCGGACGCCATCGCCAAGTATCAGGAAGCGCAGACCGGATACAGCCAGTCGTTCAACGGGGTCATCCTGCCGGGGCTGGACGTGGGCATCCTGGTGGTGTTCGCGCTCGGCAGCCTGTCGGTGTACGGCATCATCCTGGGCGGCTGGTCGTCGGACAACAAGTATTCGCTGCTCGGCTCGCTCCGCAGCTCCGCCCAGATCATCAGCTACGAGATCCCGCTCGGCAT
>CANJKY010000337.1 GCA_947474875.1 Gemmataceae bacterium | reverse complement strand
GATCAGATGCACCGCGGGCCGCGGACCCGGTACGACCGGGAGTTGACCGCCCAGGGGGTCGGCAACGCCCTCTGCGGGACGCTCGGGGCACTGCCCATGACCGGGGTGATCGTGCGGAGTTCGGCCAACGTCCGTGCGGGTGCCCGGACCCGCTGGTCGGCTGTGTTCCACGGTGTCTGGCTGCTAGGGTTCGTCCTGCTCGCCCCGGGCCTCCTGCGGCTCATTCCGACCGCCTCCCTGGCCGCGATCCTGGTGCTGACCGGCGTCCGGCTGGTCGAGGCCCACGCCATCCGGGCCTTGTTGCGGGAGAGCCGGGCCGAGGGGGCGATCTGCGTCGTCACCGCGGTCACGGTGGTCGGCGTGGACTTGCTGGCCGGCGTGATGCTCGGGGTCGGACTGGCGGTGGTGAAATTGATCCACACCTTCTCCCGGCTCCGCATCCGCAGACGCGGCGATCCTTCGAGCGGCCGGCTGACGCTCGTACTCGAAGGCTCGGCCACGTTCATCCGCCTCCCGAAGCTGGCGGCGGCGTTAGAGAAGGTGCCGCCGGGTATCACCCTGCACGTCGATCTGATGGGGCTGAGTTACATCGACCACGCCTGCCTGACCCTGCTCATGAACTGGGAAAAGCAGCACGAAGCGACTGGCGGCAAGCTGGTGCTGGACTGGGAAACGTTGCGGGCGAGGTTCCACACCGCCCGGCCCCGGCCGCGAACAACGTCGTGATGAAGGTTCACTCAGAACGCGAACCGGCCGTCACAATCGCAGTAGGCCGCTCACAGAGAGGACGAGATGAGGCAGATCATAACGGGGGTGGCATGGTGGCTCGTCCTGACCAGCCCGGTGATTGGGTGGGGGTTGTACGAGTGGATTACCCACCCCCACCACCACCCGGACACCGGGCCGCACGGCGGGGTCATCGTGGAGTGGGATGCGTCCCATGAGACGGTGGCCGAGGTCGTCCTGGACCGCCAATGTGGGGTGGTCGCCGTCTACGTTCTGGACCGGTGGGCGAAGCGTCCCCGACCCCTTCCGGCGCAGACACTCACTCTGACCTTGGCAACCCCAACTTCTTCAGTCGTTCAGTTAGTGTCCGTTCCGCCTGGGGGTAATCCGCCAGGGTGGTCGTCTCAATTCAGCAGTGGCCGGGTGTTGAAATCAGGGGACGAATCGAAGCTCGCGGGCACACTCAGCGTGATGGCAAACGGATGGCAGTTGACTGGCAACTTTGGGGGAAACGAGGACCGACGATGAATCGCTCGCACCGTGGAGGCCACCTCGTCATGGCCGATCATGTCCGGGTGGTGGGGTTAGCCGGCCATCTGGCGGCACGCCTCCGCGCACCGCTGGCACGCCTCCGCACACCGCCGACAGTGATCGTGGGAATGCTTCCCGCACTCGCTTCCGCAGGCGGCACAGACCGAGGCACACAGCCGGCACACCTCCGCGTCGAACTCGGATCGCCGGCTCATGAACGCCACCGCCGTCCAGCAGATGGCGGCACAGTCACGGTCCAGACGGATGCAGGCGGCCATGTTCTGGACATCCGATTCGCCCAGGCAAGCGGTCACACAGTGTTCACACTCCTGGGCACACTGGACGCAGGCGTCGATACAGGACTGGAATTCCTGGTGAGACATCTCGATCTCCTTCGCGTTAAACGGGACGGGCGAGAGGGGGAAGAATCACGAAGAACTCCCTGCAAGTCTCGTTCCCCGACTTCACTGTCTCGACTGCGAGAAGGGTCCGATTCCCCTTCGCCCGATGCGAACGCGCAAGCGTGCGCCTGCTCTGCGTCCCATGATCGGGTGGAGCGTCCGACGGACTGGCAAACACCATCTTTCGGGTCACAATCGCTCTACCCCGCCTCCTCTTCGCCCACCTGGAGTTCACCATGCGTTACATCGTCTTGGGGGCCGTGGCGGCTATCGCCCTGGCCGTCACCGCCGGTACGGCTTCGGCCCAGCACGGCGGTCATCACGGCCACGGCTACCCCGCCTACTCCCCGAGTTATTCCGGTCACGGCCACTACGCCCCCAGCTACCACCAGTCGGGCGGCCACGTCGTTCACCCCGGCGGTGGCTTCTACGCCGGCCCGAGCTACGGCCTCGGGATCGGCGTGGTCCCCGGCCCGGCTTACTACCCCGTCGGCCCCGCGGTCGGCTATAACTACGGGTACGGTCACGGCCACTACTCCCACCACGGGCGGCACCACTGATCGGCGTTTGCATCTTCGACGCACAGGGCCGGGGTGCGCCCCGGCCTTTTCGTTTTCTTCCTCGTTAAGAACGCGGCCACACCGAGTCGGAGAACAAATCCTTCGGCTTGCAAAGGGTCACCACCAACATGCCGAGTAGCACGCCCCGCCGCCCGGCCCGCCTTCGCGGCATCGGGTTCCGCACGTCGGTCGCGGTCAACACCGTCGTCTTGACGGCCGTCGCCGGGTTCATCGCCCTCGACGCCGTCCGGGAGACACGGGAACACGTCCGTGAACGGACGGCGGCACTGGATGAGGAGGCGATGACGATCCACCGGGCGGTGGCTCGGCCCGCGGCCGACCCGGGTGATGTGCAACGGTTCATCGACGGCGTGTGCCTGCGGATGAGCGACACCACCTCGCCCGGCCACCACATCGTCGTGGACAACGGTGGCCGGGTGTTCCAGTCCCGGCCGCACCGCCGGGAGTCGGATGAGATCGTGGGCGCGATCCGGGTGGCGGCCTCGGACCCGCAGCGGCAGGCGACGTTCGATGATGTCGGGATCGTGACCGGCGTCCACACCGAGGACGGCGTGACCGTCTACGTCGCCGAGCAACTGGACGACATCCGCCGAGAGGTGCGGGGACGTGTGGTATCCCGTTCGGTCGGCGTGCTGGCCTTCGGCGTCTTGCTCGCCGTCGCCGTCCACTTACTGGTTCACCGGCTGGTGTCCCGACCGCTGCGACGGTTGGTGCGGACTATCGAGGCGATCCGGGCGGGGAAGTTGGGGGTGTTGACAGGGCCGTTCAAGACCGACGAATTCGACCGGCTGGCTGGGGCGGTGAACGACATGAGCCGGGCTTTGGCTGACGACGCAGACCGGCGTCGGCTTGCCCTCGAACAGGCCCGCCGTGTGCAGGAGAACTTGTTGCCGCGGTCGGGCGATGTCGCCCCCGGCGTCCGGCTGGCGGCGACCCACCGGCCGGCCGAGGCGGTGGCCGGCGACTACTACGACGTGCTGGTGTTGCCGGACGGGACGGTGGTGTGCTGCGTGGCCGATGTCGTCGGGCACGGGGTTCCGGCCGCGATGGTCGCGGCCATCCTGAAGGTACTCATCCTCGACGCCGTCGAGGTGGACGCCGACCCGGGGGCCGTGGTCCGGCGGGTGAACGCCCGGTTCGCCGCCGTCGCCCCGCCCGAGTGCTTCGCCTCGCTCCTGGTGACCCGCTGGTGCCCGGAACGACGAACGCTGTGGCACGCCAGTGCCGGTCACGAACCCGGGGTGCTGCTGACAGACGCCCTCGCCCCGCTCCTGCTGGAAGCGACGGGGACGCTGCTCGGGGTGATGCCCGACGGCACGTGGGAGACGGCATCGGCACCCGCCCCGCCGGGGTCCGTATTGATCGGGCTGTCGGACGGGGTGACGGAGGCGATGGACGCCGGCGGCAACCTGTTCGGCCGTGACCGGGTGAGCGAGGCGATCCTTGGCGTCGGTTGTGCGTCCCCCGAACAGGTCGTTGCGGCCGTCGATCAGGCCGTGCTTCGGCACTTGGGTGGTCGTCAACCCGCCGACGACTACACGCTGATGGCAGTCCGCTTCGGATGCGATCCGCCGGAACACGAAACTCAGGAGTAACACATGGAACAACTCTCCGTGACCGCCAAGAACCGCCGGTCCCTGTGGATCGTCTTCGGGCTGACGTTCACCTACTTCCTGGTCGAGGTGGTCGGCGGGTTGCTCACGAACAGCCTCGCCCTGCTCGCCGACGCGGCCCACATGCTGACCGACGTGGGCGGACTGGGGTTGGCCCTGTTCGCCGCCTGGATGTCCACCAAGCCGGCAACCCCGCAGCGGACCTACGGGTATTACCGGGTCGAAATCCTGGCGGCCCTGGCGAACGCGGTGGTTTTGTTCCTCATGGCGTTCTTCATCCTTTTCGAGGCTTACCACCGGTTCCGCGAGCCGCCCGAGGTGTCCAGTCTGCTCATGATGGCCGTCGCCGCTGTCGGGCTAGTGGTGAACCTGATCGGCATCTGGCTGCTGCACCGCTCGTCGGGCGAGAGCCTGAACATGAAGGGCGCGTATCTGGAAGTGGTCAGCGACTTGCTCGGCTCGGTCGGGGTGATCGTGGCCGCCGGGGTGATGTGGGCGACCGGGTGGTACTACGCCGACCCGATCTTCGGTGTCGGGATCGGGTTGTTCATCTTGCCCCGAACGTGGGGGCTGATGAAGCAGGCGGTGAACGTGCTTCTGGAAGCGACCCCGGCTCACATCAACTTGGCCGAGGTGGAGGTGTCACTGCGGGGGATCGAGGGCGTGGCTTCAGTCCACGACCTGCACGTTTGGACGATCACGTCCGGCATCGACGCCCTCAGCGCCCATGTCGTGTTGGCCCAGGGCGTCGGGCCGACGGTGGCGGACGCGGCGGCCGAGCGGGTCGCCGCGGCGGTGAAGGAGAAGTTCGGCATCGATCACACGACGATTCAGGTCGAGCGGTCCGATCGGAAAGCGTCCGAGGGAACGATGTGACATTGATGGGCCTCCCGCTCGCTCAAGACTTGCCCATCTTCTTCTACTCCAGCCAGCATCATTCCTCGCATGTGCGGAGGACGGCCCCGCACAGGGGTGCATGGGAACCGCCTTTTCACGGTCCCACTCGCGAGCCGTCTCTCGGCAGGCTTCGGCGCATGGTGGGGTCAGATCAGAATCCGCTCGATCTCGTCCAGAGTAATCTCGTCGCTGGTCCGGTCGTAGAGCTTGGTTGTCCGCGGCGACTCGTGGGCGGCAATCGCCTGAGCCTTCTCGATGGTTCCGCCATTCTCCAAGTACGCCGTGATGCCGGTGGCCCGGAAGGTGTGGTTGCAGGTCGTGAGCGGCAATCCGGCCACTGCCGCCCGGCGCTTCACCATCCGCAGGGCGTCGTTCCGGGTCATTTGCCGGTCGGAGAGAAGCCCGTGCCGGGTGACGGAGCGGAAGAGGGGAGCCTTCTTGTCGTCTCCGACCCCGGCCGCAAACAGGTAAGCATCCAGGTAGGCTTCGGCCGTGTGGTGGGCCGGCACCTGATGCTGCTTGCCGCCCTTCTCCCGGAACCGGAACCACCACCGCTTCCCGTC
>CANJKY010000336.1 GCA_947474875.1 Gemmataceae bacterium | reverse complement strand
GTTGCGGGCGATGCAGGCGCTACCCGACGACACCGTCCGGGTGCTGGTGAACTGCCCGCCGGCGGCGACCCCGGCAGACTACTTTCAGGCTGTACTATTTGATCTCGGGAAGCCGTTCGTCGGGCTGCGGGAGCAGGAACTGCGCCTGACAGTGCACGAAGCCATCCTGTCGGCGCTCGATGCGGGACATCCGGTGGCGATGTTCGTGGACGAGGCCCACCACCTGACGACCGAAGTGGGAGAGGAACTGCGACTACTGGGCAACCTGGGCGTCCAGCGGACCGAATCCGTGTTCGTGTTGCTGGCCGGTTTGCCGATCCTCCGGGAGCGGGTGAACGCCGGGGCGATCGCCCAGCGTGTGTCGGTCCGGTGTCGACTGGAGGCGATGACCCGCGACGAGACGGTGCGGTACGTCCGCCATCAGGTGCGGGAGTGCGGCGGCCGGCCGGATGTGTTGTTCTCGGACGAGGCGATGGCACTCATCGCCGACCATGCCGGAGGGGTGCCGCGGGTGGCGAACCACATCGCCGGGCGCGCCCTGGAACTGGCCGCCGACGCCGGGCATGAATCCGTTGACGCCGAACCGGTGTACGACGCCCTGGTTCAACTCGATCTCATCCCGGCGGCGCAGGGCGATGCCGTCCTGTTGCCGATCCGTCCGGATGTGACGGCTGGGGAGGCCGTCCCGTCCGCCACCTCGCCGCCCGGCGTTCAACTCCCGCGCCGCTCCCGGACGACACAACAGATGACGCCCAGGAAGGGCAAGCGGAAGTCGGCGTAGTCAGCCCGACGGACGTGCCGTGAACGCACCGCAGCAGGCGAAGGATCCCCCATGAGCCGCATGTTCCGCGTGGTCACCGGGTCGCCGGCCGAAACCCCGTCGGTCCCCCCGGACCGGCCGGCGACGGTGGAGGTGACGCCGTTCGTCGAGGTGGGCGGCCCGGAAGGGGTGGTCACGTCCGCGGCGAAGCCGGTGGCGCCGCAACCGCCGGCGGCCCGCCCGCAACCGCCGGTCGCCGAGCGGCATTCCGAGCCGCCGCTGCCCGAGCACACGAAGTACCTGTCCGTCACCTTCCACAAGCTGCCCAAGCCCGGCCTGCGGCTGATGCAGACCGGCATCGCCCCGGAGGTGGTCGTGTACCACTTCCCCGACCACCCGGTGAGCGGCGAGTACCGGCAGGTGCGGGATGAGATCGTGCGGCAGTTCGACGAGCCGGGGCCGCGGGTGGTGCTGTTCACCTCCGCTTCCCCGTCGGCCGGCACCAGCACGGTGCTGCTCAACCACGCCGTCGGCATGACCCAGGAGTACGGCAGCCGGGTGCTGGTGGTGGACGCCCACTTCGACCGGCCGGGCGTGGCCCGCCGGCTGGGGTGTGCCGAGTCGCCGGGGTTGGCCGAGGTGATGGGGCAGGCGATCCCGCTGGCGTGGGCGCTCCAGCCGACGCCGGTGCCGAACCTGCACGTGCTGTCCACCGGCATCCCGACCGACGCCACCGAAGAGCAGATGGCGTCTGACTTCCCGAAGCTGCTGCACCAACTGCGGCAGTGGTTCGACTGGGTGGTGGTGGACGCCGGCGTGTGGGGCGACCTGCCGAACGGGGATGCGGCGTGCGAGAGCACCGACGCCGTGTTCCTGGTCACCCGCAGCGGGGACATCGAGCTGCCGGGGTTCGGTGGGCTGCGGGGCGAGGTGTCGAACAGCGGCGGGCAGGTCCGAGGGTTCATCAGCACGCGCGTGTGACGGTATTCGTAGCCGCGACCCAACGGGGAGCGCGTTCCTCACGAACGCGCGCTCCCCGATGGGTCGCGGCTACCTCACCCCTTCCCCTGCATCTCCCGAACCAGTTCCGCCAGTAGTTCCGGCTTGTCCGCTTTCACGATCTGATCAATCCGGTTGGCGTGGACGCCCATCTTCTGCATCGCCGCCGTCGCGTTCTTCCACAGCCGCTCCCGCTTCTTCCCCTCGGCCAGGTATAGTTCCGTCACCATCTCGCCGAGCTTCTGGAGCGAGATGGAATCGATGTTCTGGTAGTACCGCTTGATGATCTTCTGCTGGTGCGCCGAGAAGTCGTTCATGCCCATGTCGTGTCCTCGACATCGTCGCCGCGAGCTTGCGAGCGTGCCGCCGTGAACGCTCGCAAGCTCGCGGCGGCGACAGTTCGGTATGATACCCGCCACACACTCAGCCCAAAGGTCGGTTCGAGGGCACGTCGTGCGGGTCGTCCTCCAGCGGGTGTCGGCGGCGCGGGTTGTGGTGGACGGGCAGACCGTGGGGGAGATCGCCCGCGGGTGGCTCGCCCTGATCGGAGTCGCCCCGACCGACGCGGCGAAAGAGTTAACTTGGATGGCCGACAAGATCGCCAACCTGCGGTGCTTCCCGGACGCCGACGGCAAAATGAACTTGAGCGTGCAGGACGTGGGCGGGGCGGTGTTGGCGGTGAGCAACTTCACCCTGTACGCCGACTGCCAGAAGGGCCGGCGGCCGAGCTTCGTGAACGCCGCCCGCCCCGAACAGGCCGAACCGCTGTACCTCGAATTCTTGAACCAGTTGAAGGCGCTCGGCGTACCTGTGCAGGCCGGGGTGTTCGGGGCGGACATGCGGGTGGAACTGACCAACGACGGCCCGGTGACACTGGTTCTCGACTCGGCGGCGGCGTAAATCGTTGACGGGCCGGAACCCAGGCCGTAGCATGCCGCTCAACCTCTCCGCCCGAAATCAGCCGCTGCCATGCCGTTCCGGATCACACTCCCGCTGATCCTGCTCGTCCTGTTCGTCGCCGCCGGGGTGGCCGGGCTGGCGCTGTCCGACAACGCGCAGAGCAAGGGCAAGCCGGACGTCATCAAGATCGTGTCCAGCCTGCCCCGCTCCGGCAGCGCCCGCGGGCAGACAGATTCCATCGTACAGGGGCTGAAGCTTGCCCTACACGAGGTGAACTACCAGATCACCCTCGGCGACCGCACCTACAAGCTCGAATACCAGGACCTGGACGACGCCACCGCCGCCGCCGGGAACTGGACCATCGAGCAGGAGATTGCCAACGCCAACCAGGCGCGGTCCGACCCGGACGTGATGGTGTACGTGGGCACGTACAACTCCGGGGCGGCGAAGGTGAGCATGCCCATCCTGAACAAGGCGAACATCCTGATGATCTCGCCGGCCAACACCGCCCCGGCGCTCACCAAGCCGAACACCGGCGACAAGCACGAGCCGCAGTGCTACCGGCCGACCGGCAAGGTCAATTTCTGTCGGGTGGTGCCGGCGGACGACGTGCAGGGGGCGGTGGCCGCCCAGTGGGCGAACGAGATCGGCGCCAAACAGGTGTACATCCTGGACGACAACGAGGTGTACGGGAAGGGCATCGCCGACCTGTTCCACCGGACGTGCAAGGAGAAGTTCGGCATCAAGGTGCTCGGGCAGGAGAGCATCGACTCGAAGCAGCAGGAGTTCAAGCCGCTGCTGCAGAAGGTGAAGGACGCCAAGCCGGACCTGGTGTACTTCGGCGGCACCACCCAGACGAAGGCCGGGCAGATCTTCAAAGACATGATCAGCGTCGGCCTGACCTGCCCGATGATGGGGCCGGACGGCACGTTCGAGACGGCCATGATCGAGTCGGCCGGCAAGGAGTCGTTCGAGAAGGCGCCGTTCTACGCCACCTTCGGCGGGCTGCCGATCGAGGAGTTGAAGGACGGCCGCGGCCCGACCTTCATCAAGAACTTCACCGCCCTGTACGGCAAGCCGCCGACCGAAGCGTACGCCGCTTACGGGTACGAGTGCGGGCTGGTCGCCCTGGACGCGCTCAAGCGGGCCGGGAAGAAGGACCGGGACGCCGTGCGACTGGCCGGGCTGGCCACCGAGAACTTCGTCGGCACCATCGGCAAGTGGTCGTTCGACGCGAACGGGGACACCGACTCGAAGGTGATGAGCGGGAACACGGTGAAGGACGGCAAGTTCGTGTTCGACCGCAAGCTGGAACTGAAGACATCCGCCCGGAACTCGCCATGATCTTCGCCGCCGACTCGGCTTTCTGGCAAGCGTTCACCCAGCAGACGATCGACGGCCTCGCGTTCGGGGCGTTGATCGCCCTCATCGCGCTCGGGTACACGATGGTGTACGGCATCGTCGAGCTGATCAACTTCGCCCACGGCGATTTGTTCATGCTCGGCTGCTTCCTGTCGCTCACCATCCTGGCGGCGTTCGGGCTGGGCGGGTTGGGGTTCGACGCCACGGTGAAAGACCCGTCGCCGGTGTATGTCGCCGTCGTCCTGCTCACCTGCCTGCTGGTGGCCATGCCGTTCTGCGGGGCGCTCAACTTCGCCGTCGACTGGGTGGTGTACAAGCCGCTGCGGACCGCCCCGAAACTGGCCCCGCTGGTGTCCGCCATCGGCGTCAGCTTCATCTTCATGAACGTCGGCCTGTTCTGGGGCGGCGCCCAGGACGTGAACTTCCCGAACCTGATCCCGGACACCAACCTGATGTCGGCCGACTCGGGCATCCGGTTCACCTACAAGGACGCGATGGTGTTCGGGGTGACGGTGCCGCTGATGATCGCCCTCACCCTGTTCGTGCAGTATTCCCGGCTCGGGAAGGCGATGCGGGCGACCGCCCAGAACCCGACCGCCGCCAAGTTGATGGGCATCGACACGAACAAGGTGATCGGGCTGACGTTCGCCATCGGCGGGGCGCTGGCGGGCGCCGGCAGCGTGGTGTACGCCCTGAAGGTGAACACCATCAGCTACACGATGGGCTTCCAGAACGGGTTGTACGCGTTCACCGCTGCCGTGCTCGGCGGCATCGGCCGCATCCCCGGTGCGGTGCTCGGCGGGCTGATCATCGGGCTGGTGCGGTACTACGGCAGCGCGTACGTCGGCGAGACGTGGGCCGGGGCACTCATCTTCGGCATCCTGATTCTGATCCTGGTGTTCCGCCCGACCGGGCTGCTCGGCTCGACCACGCGGGAGAAGGTGTAATGTCGCCTCCGGTGAAGAAACCGTTCGCGATCGGGTGGGAGGGCGCTATCTTCTTCGCCCTGCTCGTGTACCCCCTTTTCCCCGTGTTCGAGCGGGGGTTCTTCGCCGTCACCAGCCGGTCGCTCGGCGAGCAACTGCCGCTGGTGTTCATCTTCGCCCTGCTCGCCTACGGGCTGAACGTGGTGGTCGGGTACACCGGCCTGCTGCACCTGGGCATCGCCGCGTTCTTCGCCGTTGGCGCGTACGTGGCCGGCATCTTCACCGTCGCCGCGTACCCGTTCGGGTGGTCGTTTTGGGTCGTGCTCCCGCTCGGCACGCTGGCCGCCGCCGGCCTCGGGCTGTTGC
>CANJKY010000335.1 GCA_947474875.1 Gemmataceae bacterium | reverse complement strand
GGTGTCGGCCGGTGGGTGCAACGGGTGTGAACTCGAGGTGAACGCCATCGCCAACGTCAACTTCGACGCCGGGCGGTACGGCATCGAGCTGGTCGCCTCGCCCCGTCACGCCGACGCCCTGGTGCTGACCGGCCCGGTCACCGCCAACATGGCCGCCGCGCTCGACCTGTGTTACGCCGGCATGCCCGACCCGAAGTTCGTCATCGCCGTCGGCGCGTGTGCCATCTCGGGCGGGCTGTTCGCCGGCTCCCCGGCCGTCGACCGGTCGTTCCTCGGGCGGTTTACCCCGGAGCTGTTCATCGCCGGCTGCCCGCCGCACCCGCTCACCATCGTCAACGGCATCCTCGACCTGATCGGGCACGCCGACGGCCGGTGGTAGTTCAACGCCGACGCGACCCTCCGGACCCCGTACGTAGGAGAGTGGCCGGACCCGCGGCCGCGGGCGTGGCGCCAGCCGGGTTGAATTTATCAATTCGTGTTCATGTGTACTTTTACATGCATCCCCGTGATCCGAAGGGTCAGGTCAACCGGCCGGCCGCACCTCCACGTTCACCGTGACCGTGTGCTGGCCGCCGCCGAGGATAACGCCCTTGAGCGGACTGACATCGTCGTAGTCGCGACCCCACGCCAGCAGGACGTGCCGGTCGTGTGGGATCTGGTCGTTCGTCGGGTCCAAGTCGACCCACCCGGCGTCCCCGCAGAACAGGCTCACCCAGGCGTGCGTGGCGTCGGCCCCAACCAGCCGCGGTCGGCCCGGCGGGGGCACGGTGGACAGGTAACCGCTCACGTACCGGGCGGCCAGCCCGAGCGAGCGGAGGCAGGCGAGCAGCAGGTGGGCGAAGTCCTGGCACACCCCGCGGCGGTGGGCGAACACCTCCGCCACCGGCGTGGAAACCGTCGTCGCCTGAGGGTCGTACCGGAACCCGGTGTAGATGCGGTGGACGAGCTCGGCCGCCGCCTCAAGGATCGGCCGGCCGGGGGTGAACGACTCGGCGGCGAACGTGGCGTATCGCGGGCCGGCGGCGGCGAACCGCGAGTCGAACCGGTACTGCACGGCGTCGAGCCAGTCGGGGGTGTGGTCGCGAGTCAGCCGGTCACGGACCGTTTCCCACGCGGGGGAGTCCGTGACTGGGGGCGGGGGGAGCAGCACCACCCGGTGGCGGGCCGTCACCTTCAACTCGCGGTGCGGCTCCTGGATGGTGAAGAAGTGCGTCGGGTTGCCGAAGTAGTCGGTGCGCTCCTCGACGAACGCCGGCTCGGGCGAGACGGTGAGCGCCGACGGCTCGGCCCGCTGGCGGTCGCACGGGCGGACCGACAGGTGGGCCACGTTCTGGCAGAGCGACACCGGCTCGGTGTACGAGTAGGTGGTGACGTGGGTGACGGTGTAACGGGTCACAGCCCGTCCCCCGTCGTGTCCGCCGCCCCCTTGCGGGTCGGATCCGGCGTCGCCAGGTGTCGCGTCACCTGTAGGTGGCTGAGGTACTGCTGGGTGATGGCGTCGGATAGGATGGGCAGCCAGCCGCCGACGTGGTCGAGCAGGTCCCGCAGCGCCGGTCGCCCCTCGCCGTCCACCGCCGCCAACTTCTCCGGCTCGGCCATCCGCACCGACGACAGCGCCGCCAGCACGAACCGCTGCTCGGACGACCGGCCGGACGCGCTCGACCGCGGCAGGTGGTCCACGTCGTCGGCCAAGTCGGCGAGCTGCGAAGCGAGCGACCGTGGGTTCGTCTCGTCCTCCACCACCAGGTCGAACACCGCCTCCGCCCGCAGGCTGCTCAGGTACCGCCGGCGGTAGGTCATGCGGCTGTCCATCACCTCCAGCACGGCGTCGAGCACCGGCCCCTCGTTCGCCGCCGGCGTCACCAGCGTCGTCCTCAGCAAGTGGATGGTGTGAACCGCCCGCTCCAACTTGCGGCCCATGTCGAGGAACCGCCACCCCTCCCCGCGGGTCATGCTCTCGGCCGCCAGCCCGCCGAACGCCGCCAGGGTGATGACGGTGCGGTGCAACAGGTCGAGCACCTCGGCCGGGGTGGAGCCGTCCGAAGGGTCGGTCGTCCACTCGTCCAGCATGTTCACTACCCGCCACAGGTCGAGCGAGATGAGGTCCCGCACCACCGAGGCGACGTTCCGCACCGACCGCACCACCGACGCCAGGCTCTTCGGTTCGTCCAGGTCGAACACGGCCGGCAACACGCGGGCGAACGGGTCGTCGGTCGCGTCCGGCCGTCGGGCGTTCGGGTCGGCCTGCGAAGCCAGAGCGTACAGCAGGGTGGGCAGTTCGGGGCAGTCACCCAGGCCGGACCGCTCGCTCACCCGCACCACGATGCCACGGAGCAGCCGGGCCAGCCCTTCGGCTCGCTCGGCGTACCGGCCCAGCCAGAACAGGTTGTCGGCCGCACGGCTGGGCAGGTCGCCGCCGGTGCGGGTGATGGGCACGCGGAACCCGCCGGCCGGCAGCAGGCTGAACTCGCTCACCGCCGCGTCGGCCAGCACCCACGTGTCCTTGCTGCCGCCGCCCCGCTGCATGGACACCACCGGGGCGTCGGAGGTGGCACTCACGCGGGTCATGCCGCCGGGCATGAAGGCGAACCCGCCGCCGGCGTCGGCCGCCAGGTACGACCGCACCACCAGCTTCCGCCGCACCAGCTTGTCGCCGTCGAGCACCGGCGTGCTCGACAGCTCCACGCGGGCCTGGGCGACGAACTCGCGGGGGCGGTCCTTCAGTTGGATGAGCAGTTCGCTCCGCTTCTCGGCACTCAGCTCGGCGGGGAATTCCGGCTCCATCCGCGTGGCGGGGAAGGCCGGCTTGATGACCAGTTGGTCGAAGTGGTCGGTCACGTACCGCAGCGAGTCCGGGTCGCCGCACCACCACGTCGGCACCGACTCAAGCAACAGGTCTTCGCCGAGCATCGCCCGGCACAGTTTCGGCAGGAACGCCAACACTGCCGGCGTTTCGATCACCCCGGTGCCGAGCGCGTTCGCCACCGTCACCGCCCCACACCGCACCGCGTTCACCAGGCCCGGCACGCCGAGGAACGAGTCCGGTCGCAGTTCGAGCGGATCGCAGAAGTCGTCATCCAGCCGGCGGAAGATCACGTCCACCGGCTGTAGCCCACCGAGCACCTTCAGGAACACGCGGTTGTCCCGCACCGTCAAGTCGCCCCCTTCAGCGAGTGTGCACCCGAGGTAGCGGGCGAGGTAGGCGTGCTCGAAATAGGTCTCGTTGTACGGCCCCGGCGTGAGCAGCACCACCCGCGGGTTGTCCTTGTTCCGCGGGGCGAGCGAGCGGAGCGTGTCCTTGAAGCTCTGGAAGAAGCGGGCCAACCGCTGCACCCGGCAGTCCTTGAACGCCTCCGGCAGGGTGCGGGTCATGACGATGCGGTTTTCGAGCGCGTACCCGGCCCCCGACGGCGCCTGCGTGCGGTCGCCGATCACCCGCCACCGGCCGTCGGGCGTGCGGCCCAGGTTGGCCGCGTACAGGTGCAGGTACCGCCCGCCGGGCACCCCCACCCCGTGCAGCGGCCGCAGGAAGCCGGGGTTGGGGAACACCAGTTCCGGCGGAACGAGCCCCTCGGCGAGTAGCCGCTGCGGGCCGTACAGGTCGGCTAGCACCAGTTCGAGCAGGCGGGCGCGTTGCACCAGCCCGCGCTCCAGTGCGGCGGCGTCGGCCGAGGTGATGACCAGCGGGATCGGGTCGAGTTGCCACGGGCGGGCGATGCCGTTCGGGTCGCCGTACACGTTGTACGTGACGCCGTTCGCACGGATCAGGTCGCGGGCCTCCCGCCAGCGGCGGGCGATCTCGGCCGGGCCGAGGTGGGCGAGCGAGTCGAACAGCTTCAGCCAGTGCGGGCGGGTATGGCCATGCGGGTCGGCGGCCTCGTCGTACCCCGGACGCGGTTCGACACGCGGGCCGGCGTGGGCTTCGGTCGGGGTGTCGAGTAACCGATGGGGCATCAGCAGCGGCTTGGCGAGCCCGGCGGCGTGAGCCGCCGGGCGGTCTGTTGACGAACCCGGCGGCTCACGCCACCCGGCTCGTCGGTTCATTCTACCACACCAGCTGACGCACGGCCGGGCAGCGGCACCTCCGCCGGCGGTTTCGGAGTGTACCGCCACCGCGCAGGCTTCCGCAGGTCGAGGGTGAGCGGGAACTCGGCGTCCGGCTCCTCCGGCGGCACCACCACCCCGCCGGGGGTGTGGCCGAAGGTGAAGAAGCGGGCGATCCGCCGGCTCTCGGCCGCCACCGCGTTCACCGGGAACGCATCGAACGCCATCCCGCCGGGGTGCGACACGTGGTACGTACACCCGCCGATGCTGCGGTCGTTCCACGTGTCAAGCAAATCAAATACCAATGGCGAGTGGACGCCGATCGTCGGGTGCAGACAGCTCGGCGGCTGCCACGCCCGGTAACGTACGCCGGCCACGTACTCGCCGGCCGTGCCTGTCGGGTGCAGCGGCACTCGACGGCCGTTACACGTGAGCACATGCCGCGGGTCAGTCAGGTTCCGCACCTTCACCTGGAGCCGTTCCACCGACGAATCCACATACCGGCTCGTCCCGCCGGCGGTGGCTTCCTCGCCCAGTACATGCCACGGCTCGATGGCCGTCCGCAGTTCCACCCGCACCCCGCAGTGCGTCACGCTGCCCATCAGTGGGAAGCGGAATTCCACGTGCGGGGCGAACCACGCCGGGTCGAGCTGGTAACCGCTCTGCTGCCGTAACTCATCGAGAGCGTCGGCGAAGTCCTCGGCGACGAAGTGCGGCAGCATGTACTTGTCGTGCAGGGACGTGCCCCACCGCACCAGCTTGCGGATGTATGGCTTCCGCCAGAACGCCGCCACCAGAGCCCGCAGGAGGAGTTGCTGGGCGCAGCTCATGCGGGCGTGCGGCGGCATCTCGAACGACCGTAGTTCCAGCAACCCGAGCCGGCCGGACGCCGAGTCGGGGCTGAACAGCTTGTCGATGCAGAACTCGGCCCGGTGCGTGTTGCCGGTCATGTCCGTCAGCAGGTTCCGGAACAGCCGGTCCACCAGCCACGCCGGCGGGTTGTGCCCGACGCCCACCTGGGCGCAGGCGATTTCCAGCTCCCGCAGGGCGTCGTGCCGGCCCTCGTCCACCCGCGGGTGCTGGCTGGTCGGCCCGACGAACAGCCCGCTGAACAGGTACGACAGGCTGGGGTGGTTGTGCCAGAAGCCGACGAGGCTTTTGAGCAGGTCGGGCCGGCGGAGCAGCGGGCTGTCGGCCGGGGTCGGCCCGCCCAGCACGATGTGGTTGCCCCCGCCGGTGCCGGTGTGCCGGCCGTCGAGCATGAACTTCTCGGCGCC
>CANJKY010000334.1 GCA_947474875.1 Gemmataceae bacterium | reverse complement strand
GCCGGTCCACGGCGTCCTCCGGAGTTGGGGTAGGAGTCGTCTTGGTGTCGTCGGGATGTGAAGCCGGCCGCCCGGCTTCCGCCTACGCCACTACCTAGAACGGTCTGGCGGGGAATCGGCCGACGGCCCCGGTTTTCCGGACACGCCGGCGGGCAAAACCCGGCGCCCCGGCCCGAGCGTTAACACCGGTGAGCGCCGCCGTGTGGGCGGGTGGGAAAAGTCCGGCCGCGAGTTAAAAGGGACTCACACCGCGGCCAGGGCGAGCGAGCAGTTGTGCCCGCCGAACCCGAAACTGTTGCTCAACACGTTCGTTACCCGGACTTCGCGCGGTGTGTTCGGGACATAATCCAGGTCGCACCCGGCGTCCACGTCCTGGTTGTCCAGGTTGATGGTCGGGTGGACCACCCCGCGCTTCAAGGTGAGGGCACAGGCGATCGCCTCCACCCCGCCGCTCGCCCCGAGCAGGTGGCCGATCAGACTCTTGGTGCTGGAGATCATCAGCTTCTTGGCGTGCTCGCCGAACGCCCGCTTCACCGCCTTCGTCTCGGCCGCGTCCCCGAGCGGGGTGCTGGTGCCGTGCGCGTTGACGTACTGCACGTCGGCCGGGTTCCACCCCGCCTCCTTCATCGCCTGCACCATCGCCTCGGCCGCCCCGCTACCGTCCTCGTGCGGGGCGGTGATGTGGAACGCGTCGGCGGTGTTCCCGCACCCGCACACCTCGCAGTAGATGGTGGCCCCGCGGGCCTTCGCCCGCTCGTACTCCTCCAGCACCAGGATGCCCGCCCCCTCGCTGAGCACGAACCCGTCCCGGTCGCGGTCGAACGGCCGGCTGGCGTGCGTCGGGTCGGCGTTGTTCTCGGACAGCGCCTTGCACTGGATGAACCCGGCCAGCCCGATCGGGGCGATGGCTGCCTCGGCGCCGCCGGACACCATCACGTCGGCGAACCCGTCGCGGATCTGCCGCATGGCGTCACCCAGCGCGTGGGCGGCGGAGCTGCACGCGGTGCTGACGGTGGTGTTCGGCCCGCGGAGGCCGTACCGGATGGAGATGTTCCCGGCCGCCGAGTTGGCGATCATTTTCGGGATGACGAACGGGCTGACCCGGCCCGGCCCCTTGGCGTTGAGGGTGGTGACGCCCTCCTCGAACTCGGCGATCCCGCCGATCCCGCTGCCCAGGATCACGCCCGCCCGGAACGGGTCCAGCTTGTCCACGTCCAAGCCGGAGTCGGCGATCGCTTCGGCGGCGGCGGTCAGGGCGAACTGGCAGAACCGGTCCAGCCGCCGCACCTCCCGCGGCTCGATCGTCTTGGTCGGGTCGTACCCCTTCACCTCACCTCCGAACTTCACCTTGAAGTTGGTGGTGTCGATCAGGGTGAGCGGCGCGATGCCGCTCTTCCCGGCCAGGAGACCCTGCCAGTACTCTGGCACCGACAGGGCGATCGGGTTGACGGTGCCCAATCCGGTGATGACGACGCGGCGGCGGGAGGACATGGGGAGGCGGTCCGTCGGGCGTTACGCTTTGGCGCCGGCTTCGCCAGCGCCTTTCTCTTTCTGCTTCTTCTCGATGTAGTCGATCGCCTCACCGACCGTCTTGATCTTCTCCGCGTCGGTGTCCGGGATCTGGATGTCGAACTCCTCTTCCAACTCCATCACCAGCTCGACGATGTCCAGGGAGTCGGCGCCGATGTCCTCCTGGAAGCTGGTGCTGCGGGTGACGGTCTCCTTGTTCACCGCCAGGTGCTCGCACACGATCTCGATGACTCGTTGTTCGACGGACACGCTTCGACCCTCCGGGGGGAGCAACCGCGACGGACCGCAACCGGGACACCGGCCCCACCGGGGGGCGGCCGGGGGTGTACGCGGGGGGATTCTATGAACGTCAACTGTATGGGGGGTGGGGAAAAAAGGAAGGGCGTTCCGGACGGCCCCGCTGGTGGCCCGGCTCCAACCGGTCTTCACCTCCGCCGACCGGCTGAAGCCGGGACACCAACCCCGCGGACCTCAACGCAGCAGCCGGCTGGCCTTCACCCCGTACTGGATCGCGCTGCCGACGGTGGCCGCCACCATCCCGACCAGCAGCGTGAGGTACACGTACCCGAGCGGCTGCCGCAGTGCCGGCAGCCAGTCGTTCGCCTCCAGCGTCTTGATCAGCAGCGCCCCGATCAGCACCGCGCACTGGAGCACCGTCTTCAACTTCCCGAACCAGTCCGCGCCGAACGTCTTCCCGGTCGCCTCGATGATCCCCCGCAGCCCGGTGATGAGCAACTCGCGGCCGATCACCACCGCCACCACCCACGGGTGGATGTGGACCCCGTCCACCCGGATGAGGAAGATGAACACCGCCCCGATCAGCACCTTGTCGGTCAACGGGTCCAGGTTGCGGCCGACGGCGGTGAGCGGGCCGTACCGCCGCGCCCACCACCCGTCCAGCCAGTCGGTGCTGGCGGCCAGGCAGAAGGCGGCGAACCCGCCCAGCCACCACTCGAACGACACGCAGGCGCACACCACCACCGTCAGCGGCAGCCGGCTGAGCGACAACAGGTTCGGCACGGACCACAGGTCGGACGGCACGGGCGCTCCTCGGGAGCGTCTGTTGTAGAGAACGCCCGGACCGCGGCCCCTTCCGACGTTCGCTCCGGCCTCCTACACTGTTGCGGGTGTACCTCCGAATCGAGCCGCACATGCCGTCCGCCCCGTCCCGGCTCGCAACCGCCCTCCCCCTGCTCGGGCTGCTCGGCTGGATCGCCGGGGCCATCGCCCTGTGGGTGGTCGGCCGGCAGCGGCAGTGGTCGCCGGGCGAACTGGTGCTGGCCGGGGCGGTGTGGCTACTGGCGCTGGCGGTGGTCGCCCGCGAGCCGGTGCGGAACCTGTTCGGCCCGGTGTTCTGGTACGAGCTCACCCGCGTCGGCCGGCGGTTCGCCACCTTCCTGTTCCGCTTCCTGTACGTGGCCGCGGTGTGCGGCCTGCTGTTCCTCATGTACCTGGCGTGGCGGGACGAGGTGCGGTGGTCATCCGGGTCCGGGCTGATCGCCCCGAGCAAGCTGTCCGAGTTCGCCGCCGAGTTCTTCTACCTGTTCGCGGTGGTGCAGTACGGGGCGGTGCTGCTGCTCACCCCGGCCTACGTGGCCGGGGCGATCACCGACGAGAAGGAGCGGAAGACCATCGACTACCTGTTCACCACCGACCTGGCGAACCGGGAGATCGTGTTCGGCAAGCTGGCGGCGCGGGTGGCGGCGGTAGTGTTCTTCGTGCTCGCCGGGCTGCCGGTGATCGCCTTCCTGCAACTGTTCGGCGGCATCGACCCGGACCTGGCGCTGGCCGCCACCGCCGCGTCCCTCATCACCGTGGTCGGGCTGGCGGCGGTGGCCGTCTGCCTGTCCGCGGCGATGAAGCGGTCGCGGGAGGCGATCCTGGCGGCCTACGGCCTGCTCCTGCTGTACCTGTTCCTGTCGGCGGTCGTGGCCGGGATCATGCAAGGGCTGTCGCGGCAGGGGTACACCGCCGTCCACGTGCTCGACTGGAAGGTCGACTTGGCCGACGTGACCGACTGGTTGGCAGCCGGGAACGCCGTCTACTCTTTGCCGATGGCAACCCGGTTCACCAACTTCGACCCGAACATCATCACCCCGCTGCTCGGCCGGTACGCCGTGTTCTGGGGGGTGGTGTCGGTGCTGGCGATCGGCTGGGCGGTGACGCGGCTGCGGCAGGCCACCCTGCACCAGCGGTACGGCGAGTCGCAGAACCGAAAGGCGGTGATCCGGCACGCCGCCAACCGCCCGGCGATGGGCAACACCCCGCTGGTGTGGCGGGAGGTGTTCGCCGCCGACCGCCGGGTCGGGTGCTTCGGCTGGCTGTTCCGGTTCGTCATCGTCGGGCTGGCCGCCGTCATCCCCCTGTGGGTAGCGTACCTGATGTTCGTCAGCGACCGCCCCTGGTACAACCGGCCGTTCTCGAAGCAGTGGGAGGATTATTCCGAGGCGATGAACGTGTGGGTGCGGGTGTCGACCGGCGTGCTCACTTTCCTGGTCTGCTTCGGGGCGGCCATGCGGGGGGCGAGCGCGGTGGCCGGGGAGAAAGACCGCGACACCTGGGTGAGCCTGTGTACCACCCCGGTGTCGGTGGGCGAGTTCCTGTTCGCCAAGTGGGTCGGGGCGGTGCTGAGCATGCGGTTCGCCCTGTGGGTGCTGGTCGGCATCTGGGCGGTCGGGCTGGCGCTCGGGTCGGTGTACTGGTTCGCGCTGGCGGTGACGGCCATGTTCCTGGCTGTATTCGCGTCGGCGTTCGCCCTGGCCGGCATCTGGTGTTCGATCTCGGCCCGCACCGCCCTGGTGGCGAACATCCGGGCGTTCTTCCTGACCGTGTTCCTGAGCGGCGGGTTCTGGCTGCCGCTGCTCATGTGCTGCGGCATCCCAATCAGCATGATGCGGGTAGGGAATGGTATCGAAAAAAACCTGCTCATCCTGCCGATCGCCGCCACCCCGCCGCTCATGACCGGGTTCTCGCCGATCGGCTCGTTCGAGAAGTGGGACGGGAAAGGGTTGGGGCCGTTCCACCCGGAGGCGACGGACATCGGTCCGTGCGCCCCGGTGTTCGGCCTGTTCGTGTGGGTGGCGATCACCGCCCTGCTGTACCTGCGGGTGCGGGCGCGGCTGGAGCAGGAGATGAACCGCGGGCTGATCCGGCCGGACGAGCGGGGGTATGTCCCCCGCCCGCACGCCCGGCGGGTACGGGCCGAAGAGGACGACGTGTCAGACGACGTACCGGACTACGAACCACGCCGCGGCTACCAGGCCCGCCCCGACCGCGACGCAGACGAGATCCCGTAGCCACCGGCTCCGCGGCCGCACGGCGGCGAGCAGGAACCCCCACTTGGTGCGGGCGTCCTGCGGCCACGCCTTCGACCGAGCGTCGATGGCGTCGAGCAGCCGGTGGCCGCCCTTCTTGGCCGCGTCGGCGGCGACGGCGAAGGCGTGCCCGTCCAGCCCGGTCAGCTTGCCGGCCAGTTCCGGCGACTCGGTCGCGCCCAGGGCCACACCCAGGAACGTGTAGACGGCGTTCGCCCGCCGGCCGAACTCCGGCATCCGCCCCCGCACGTCCCGCAGCAGGTTCTCGAACAGGTCGGTCGGGTCGGCCGCCAGCGTGCAGCCGAGGTGCGTCAGCGCCGCTTCCAGGTCGGCTTGCAGCGTGGGCGAGTCGGCCCGCTTCGTCAGTTCGGCGGACACGGCGGCGAACACGTCCTGCCGGGCCGTCGGCGGCAGGGCCGGCGGGGCGACGGCGAACGCCGCCGCCACCGGGGCCATGGCCTCCGGGGTGAACTGCGGCG
>CANJKY010000333.1 GCA_947474875.1 Gemmataceae bacterium | reverse complement strand
TCCGACGCGCTCCCCGCTGGGTCGCGGCTACGAAGACTTTCCGAACTGCTTCATCCCACGCACCATCTGCCGCAGCCCCCGCCAGCGGGCACCGAGGGTGCGGGCGTGGGTCATCGCCAGCATCCCGGCCGTCACGTCCCCGCCGGCCGGGTCGGCGTTCAGCACGGTGTCGACGTGCGGGCGGAACTTGCCGGCCCGCACCGTCACCACCTGCGGCACGGTCATCTGTAACAGCCCCTCGTCGCCCTGCGTCACGCCCCACCCGCTCGCCCCGCGGCCGCCGAACGGCGTGCCGGGGTGGGCCGTCGGCACGATCACATCGTTGATTGTCACGGAGCCGACCGGCAGCCGGGCGGCGAGTTCGCGGGCGGCGGACAGATCGCGGGTGAAGATCGCCGCGGTAAGTTTGAAGGCACATGTTGCGTGCAGACGCAGGGCGTCGTCGAGAGTGTCGAACGGGACGACGGCGAGCCGGGGGGTGAAGGTCGATTCGCGGAGGGCAGGGTGGTCGCGAGGCGGGTTAAGAATGAGTTCCGGTGACGACGGGACCCGCTTCACGAAATCGTCGTACACCCCTCGCTGCACGAACGCCCGCCGCACGGCCATGCACGTCCGCCCGCGGTTGAGCGTTGCCCCGTACCAGGCGGCTCGCGCCGCCAGTTCCACGTCCGCGTCGGCCAGCACGAACGCCGCGTCGCACCCGCTCAACTCCAGCGCCGACGGGATCAGCCGCTCGCCCAGCCGCGCCGCCAGTTTCCGCCCCACGCTATCCGAGCCGGTGAAGTGGACGAAGTCCACGTCCGCCTCGGCCAGCAGCGGCCCGGCCTCGCGGGTGGCGGGCAGCGTCACGATCAGGTCCGGCGGGAACCCGGCGTCCCGTAGCAACTCCGCCAGCACCGCGGCGAACCGCGGGGTGTTCTCGCTCGGCTTCCATAGTACCGCGTTGCCGGCGGCCATCGCGTGCAGGATCGGCACCGCATTCAGGAACAGCGGGTAGTTCCAGGTGCCGATGACGCCGACGACCCCGTGCGGGCGGTGGTGGACCACGTCGCGGCAGCCGGCCAGCCAGAACGGTCGCCAGCCCACCTTCCGCGGTTTCAGGATTCGCCCGGCGTGCCGTTCCAGGAACTTGGCGGCGGCGGCCGTCGGCAGAACGTCGGTGGCGATCACCTCGTCCGCCGGGCGGTCGAGATCGGCTTTCACCGCGGCCGTCAGGGCGTCGCACCGTTCCACCAGCAGGTGCCGGAACTTGCGGACAACCGTCAGCCGCTGGCGGATCGGGGTACCAGCCCATCGGGTATGGGCGAGGCGGGCGCGGGCGGACTCGGCGGCGAACGGCAGCGGCATGCGGATATGGTAAGCCTTCGGCGAGTTGTGCGGGCCGCACCGCCGTCAGATGGACCGAGTCGGCGGCGAACGGCTTGACGAACCGCTCACCCCGCGACACCCTATTAGATAACCCTCCAGTCCGGAGCGAGTCATGACGATCGGGCAATTCGTGCGGGTGATCGGGGTTCTGGTGGTGGCGGTCGCTCCTGCCGTGGCCCAGCAGATCGAGTCGAAGCCGAAGGCCGACGGCATGATCCCGGCCACCTACCGCAGCTACATCGTGTTCGACCAGCGGACGGACGCAAAAAGCCCGCAGAACCGCACCGGCAAGCTGCACGACTTGGTGACGGAGAACAATCTGAACCCGGTGGTGGCGGTGTTCGCCACCAAGCTGCCGACCGGCGCCGACGATCCTGTGGCCAAACTGGTGAAGCGGCTGAAGGACGTACACGCCGCGCACCAGGCGGACGAACTCGGCGCGTTCGTCATCTTCGCCGCCCTGGACCGCGACTACGTAGCCGACGCGAAGGCGGATGCGGCGGCCGAGGCGGTGCAGGCGTGGGCCGGGTCGGTGCAGCCGGGCGGGGTGGCCGTCGGCCTGGCCAAGAAGCCGGACGGCAAGGAGGGCGACGCGCTCACCTGGGGACTGGCCCCGGACACCACCACCGTCATCGTGTACAACCGGATGAAGCAGGTGAAGCGGTGGGACCTGCCGGCCGACGGGCTGACCGATTCGGCCATTGACGCCGTCATCGCCGAGGCGAACGGCATGTTGAAGAAGAAGTAGGCATCAAGTCACACCCCAGATGCGGAGCAGGTCGGACGCCTCGGTCAGATCCTTGAACACCGCGTCCGGCCGGCACCCGGCCAGTTCGTCGAACGAGTGCCAGCCGGTGGCCACCGCCACCGCCTTCGCCCCGATCGCCCGCGCGCACTGCACGTCTAACGGGGTGTCGCCAATCACCCACACGTCCGCCGGGTTCACCGTCCGGCCGGTGTGCCGTTGCACTTCGATGAGAGCAGACCGGGCCACGTCGTCGCGGTCGAAATGGTCGTCGCCGAACCCGCCGAGCGGGAAGTAATCCCACAGGCCGAAGTGCCCGAGCTTGGCCGCCGCCCCGCGGCGGACGTTCCCCGTCAGTAGGCCTAGCAGCACCCCGTCCCGTTTCGCTGCCGCCGTCTTCACGATCGGCTCGATCTGCGGGCACACCTCCCCGCCGCGGTCCCGCAGGAAGTGCGGCAGTTGGTCCAGGTAGGCGTCGGTCAGCCGCCGCACGTTCTCGGCCGTTGGTTCGATACCGTGGACGGTGAGCAACTCCCGGCCGATGGACCGGTCGGTGCGGCCGCTGTACGCCACCGTGTCGAAGATCTCGCGGACGCCGAACTCGCGTTGCAGGGCGGCTTCCATCGCCCCCTTGCCCGCCCCGCCGGTGCGAACGAGGGTGCCGTCGATGTCGAAGAGCAGGGTGATCATGAGGGAAGTTTAGGGGTGGGGCGGACCCCCGGCGAACTTCCGGCTGAGGCGGGTGTCCGTAGGGTGTCATCATCCAATCGGAGGCCCGGCATGTCCGACGCGCCCGTCATCCACTTCTATTCGACGACCGGCGAGTACGGCTGTTTCTCCAACTTCAGCCGGCACAGCGTCTTCCTGAAGGGGAAGCAGTGGCCGACGAGCGAGCACTACTTCCAGGCGCAGAAGTTCGCCGGCGAGCCGGACGAGGAGGAAATCCGGTTGGCGAACAAGCCGAGCCTGGCGGCGCAGATGGGCCGCGACCGCAAGCGGCCGCTG
This sequence comes from Gemmataceae bacterium, assembly GCA_947474875.1. Lineage (GTDB taxonomy): Bacteria > Planctomycetota > Planctomycetia > Gemmatales > Gemmataceae > JALHQU01. The sequence goes on along the minus strand of CANJKY010000333.1, from coordinate 2,208 downwards.
CGGCGGGACTGGGAGGGCGTGAAGGAGCGGGTGATGCTGGAGGCGCTGCGGGCGAAGTTCACCCAGCACGACGACCTGAGGGCGATCCTGCTCGGCACCGGCGACGCGGTGCTGGTCGAGCACACCGCCAACGACAGCTACTGGGGCGACGGCGGGGACGGGAGTGGGCGGAACCGGCTCGGGGCGCTGCTCATTCAGGTGCGGGCGGAGTTGCGGGCGGGCGCGTAGGGTGGGCCGGTGGCCCACCGATTGACGGGTGGTGGGCCGCCGGCCCACCCTACAATGCCCCTCACCTCCCGGAGCCTTCCCCATGCCCCGACTACTCGCGCTCGTCGCTCTGCTCATCGCCGGCATCGCCCCGGCTGCCGACTACCCCACACACACCCTGAAGTCCGACCAGCTCGCCCTCACCGTGTACCTACCGGATGCGGACAAGGGGTTTTACCGCGGCACCCGGTTCGACTGGTCCGGGGTGTTCTCGGTCGAGTTCGGCAAGCACAAGCTGTTCGGCCCGTGGAAGGGCACGCACAACCCGACCAACAACGACGACATCGTCGGCCCGTGCGAGGAGTTCGGCAACGCCGCCCCGCTCGGGTACGCCGACGCCAAGCCGGGCGGCACGTTCGTCAAGATCGGGGTGGGCGAGCTGGAGAAGGCGAAGGACGACAAGTACAGCTTCTTCGGCCGGTACAAGATCGTGAAGCCGGGCGAGTGGAAGGTGACCAAGGACGATGGTAAGGTGACGTTCGAGCAGAGCCTGAGCGGGGCGGGGTACGCTTACAAGTACACCAAGATCGTGGCCGTGAGCGGGGCCGAGGTCCGCATCATGCACGTGCTGGAGAACACCGGCGCGAAGGCGATCAGCACCGACCACTACAACCACAACTTCTTCAACGTGGACGCCGACCCGGTGGGGGCGAACTACGAGCTGGAGTTCCCGTTCGCGGTGAAGGCGGCGGTGCCGAAGGAGCGGTTCAACGAGCTGGTGAAGATCGACGGCAAGAAGGTGACGCTGGCGGGGACGATTGACAAGGGATCGATCTTCGCCGAACTCGGCGGGTTCAGCACCGACTCGATCAGCCGCGACGCCGGGGTGACGATGAGGCACACCCCGACCGGCGTAACCGTCCGCGTGACCGGCGACAAGCCGCCGAGCAAGTACAACCTGTGGGGGATGAAGACGACACTGTGCCCGGAGCCGTACATCCAGATCGACCTGGAGCCGGGCAAGAAGACGGTGTGGACGTGGAAGTACCAGTTCAGCAAGTGAGCCGGATCGTCCCCCTCTCCCCGGTGGGGGGAGGGGCTAGGGGTGAGGGCGTGCTAAATCGCGGTACGGCGTCTCATCACCCACCCGCCGACCGCGCACCCGGCCAGCAGCACCACGGTCGCCGGCTCCGGCACCTGCGGCCCACCGCCGCCGGTGTCGCTGCCTCCGCCGTCCCCGTTCGGGTCATTCGGCGCCCGCGAGACCTGAATCCGCGCCTCCAGCAGGGTCGGGTAGTACGGCGGGTTCAGGCCGCCGAGCATCGGGGAGCCGTCGGTGAACTGGATTTGCGGCAGGCCGTCGGGCATCGTCTTCGGCTCGAAGCTGACGGTCACGACGGCGTCGGCGAACGTCACCTGCTGCGTCGGGTTGGCGAACCGCCAGTCCACCCGGTTCAGCCCGGGGGTGGCGCTCACCTGCCCGGACACAGTGGCGTCGAAGAACACCTGCTTCACGCTACTCGCCTGGCCGTAAGCCCCGTCGTGGATTTCGGTGTACAGCTTCACCGGCGTGTCCGGCACGGTCAGTACGGTCCCCTTCTGCGCCTCGTACTGGGCGTGGTCCTGGAACTGGATGACCGGCCAGAAGCCGACCACCGACTGGCTGGCGGACGCCTGGTCGGCCGCCACGGTGACCACCGGGTTCACCCCGCTGCTGCCGGTGGTGAGGACGGCGAACGTGCCCAGCCCGGCCAATGGGATCTCGTCCGTCCCCCGCGGCTGCTGCGACACCTGGGTGAACACGGCGATCGGCCCGGCCATCACCGGCAGAGGCGTGGCGACGAGGGCGAGGGTCAGCCACCAGTTGCGAATCATCCCGGCACCTCCGTCGATCGGGCGGGCGGTGATGGTACGCCGAACGGCGGCGGGAAGGGAAGGCGAATTGCGGGTGGGTCAGTTGACGTGGCTTAGCGCGTGATCGACATCGGCGGGGAGCCGCGG
>CANJKY010000332.1 GCA_947474875.1 Gemmataceae bacterium | reverse complement strand
GTTCCCGAAGATCGCGGCGATGATGGACAAGTTCGCCGTCGTCCGCTCGCTGGTCGGCAACCAGGCCGACCACGACGCCGTTCAGGTGTTCAACGGGCGGAACCCGAAGAAGCCGACGCCCGGCGGCGGGTGGCCGCAGTTCGGCTCGGTGGTGGCGAAGGTGCAGGGGCCGAGCGACCCGGCGGTGCCGCCGTACATCAGCCTGTGCTATCAATGCACGCACGGGCCGTACAACGAGCCGGGGCCGGGGTTCCTGGGCGCCTCCCTCAGCCCGTTCCGGCCGACCGGCCCGGCCCGCGGCGACATGACCCTCCGCGGCATCAGCGTCAGCCGTCTGGCCGACCGCAAGACCCTACTCGCCTCGTTCGACGATGCCCGTCGCGAGGCCGACGCTTCCGGCTCCATGCGTGCGATGGACACGTTCAGCGAACAGGCGTTCGGCCTGCTCACCTCGTCCCGGCTGGCGGAGGCACTCGACCTGTCGAAGGAAGACCCGCGGGCGGTCGAGCGGTACGGCACCGGCGACCCGGCGGTGATGATCGACAGCAACGGCGCCCCGCGGGTGCCGCAGAGCATGCTCATGGCCCGGCGGCTGATCGAGGCCGGGGCGCGGGTGGTGACGCTGAACTACAGCAAATGGGACTGGCACGGCGGCATGAACACCGAGGGGCGGAAGGATAACCGCATCTTCACCCGCGAGCGGGAAGACTTCCCCGTCTTCGACCGCTGCGTGAGCGCGCTGGTGCAAGACCTTCACGACCGCGGGCTGAGCGACGACTGTACGGTGGTGTTGATGGGCGAGTTCGGGCGGACGCCGAAGATCAGCGGGCAGGTCGGCCGCGACCACTGGCCGAACGTGAACCAGGTGCTGCTGGCCGGCGGCGGGATGACCACGGGACAGGTGATCGGGGCGACCGACCGCATCGCCGGCGAGGCGGTGGGGCGGCCGGTCACGTTCGGCGAACTGTACGCCACGCTGTACAGGAATCTGGGCATACCGGCCGGCCAGACGACCGTCGCCGACCTGGAGGGCCGCCCGCAACACCTGGTCGAGGACAGCGCCCAACCGATCAAGGAACTGGGGTGAACGGCATGCCGGCGAGCAGCGGGCGTCAGCCCGCTGTTTCTACGGTTGGAAACAGCGGGTTGACACCCGCGGTTCACCAAGTTGGTCACTTCTTCTCGCCCACCAGTTTCGGCGAGGTGGTCGGTCCGAACCCGACGTTCCGCTTCGCCTCGTACTCCAGCTTGCCGTCGGCGAACTTGAACGTGAGGGTGGCGATGAACGGCGTCTCGTACAGCACGATCTTCGCCGTGTAGGTGTCGTCCGCCGTCCACGCGCCGCTCGCCGCCACCGGTTGCTCCGGGCCGCTGCCGAACGCCCACGCCCCCTTCTTCCACTTGCCCTCCCCGCACGTCAGCTTTCGCTCCACGCCGTTCACCTTGCCCACGATCATCATCCCACTGCTCGCCTCGTCGTGGATCAGCCCGAGCGACTCCACCTTCTGGTCGTTCGCCGCGAACGGGTAGACTTTCCCGGACACGTCTTTCAACACACCGGACTTCGCGTTTCCCTTCACCACCGGCACGCTTAGCCCCGCGAGTTTCGTTTGCAGCTTCTTCACGCCTTCTGGATTGATCATCATCCGCTCGTTCTTCAGCCCCGGCAGCAGGACGTCCCACACCAGGTTCAGCACGTTCTGCATGTCCTTTGTGCCGCTGGTGATGGCGATCACCGCGTCCTTCTCTGGCAGCACGATGCAGTACTGGCCGAACGCCCCGTCGCCGCGGTACGCCCCGTTCCGGCTTCGCCAGAACTGGAACCCGTACCCCTGGTCCCAGTCGCTCTTCGGGTTGCTGCCGTTGCTCGTCTGCTTGGCCGTCGCCATCGCCACCCACTCGGCCGGCACCAGTTGCTTGTCGCCCCATTTCCCCTTTTGCAGGTAGAGCTGGCCGAACTTGGCGATGTCTTCGGTCCGCACGTTCAGCCCGTACCCGCCGAGCGACACCCCCTGCGGGCTGGTGCCCCAGGTGGGGTCGTCGATGCCGAGCGGGTCGAACAGCCGCGGTTTCAGGTAGTCGAGCACCGTCTGCCCCGTCACCTTCTGTACGATGGCCGACTGCATGTACGTGGCCGGCGTGTTGTACAGGAAGTGCGTGCCCGGCTTGAACGGCACCGGGTGGGCTAGGAACGCTTTCGTCCACGGGTCTTTCGACGCCTGGAGGGCTGGCTCGGTCTGGTGCCCGGTGGACATGCACAGCAGATCCCGCACCCTCATGTTCGTCAGGTTGGAAGTCGGCTGTTTCGGGATGTCGTCCGGGAAGAACTTCAGCACCGGGTCGTTGATGCTCAGCTTGCCGTCGGCCACGGCCATGCCGACCGCCGTGGAGGTGAAGCTCTTGCTCAGCGAGTACAGTTCGTGCCGGCTCTTGGCGTCGTAGGGCGTCCACCACCCCTCGGCGACGACGTGCCCGTGCCGCACCAGCATGAAGCTGTTCATCACGTCCACCTTCTGATCCGCTGCCTCGACGAATGCGAGGACGGCCGCGGACGACACCCCCTGCGACTCCGGGGCGCTGCGGGGCAGGGGGTTGGCGGCCGGGGCGACCGCGACGACGAACAGGACGAGCGAGCCGGCGAGGAGAGGCTTCACAACGGAACCTCCGGGGGAAGTGGGTGCCGATGTGATACGAACTGAGTGACTGGCCGCACGCTTTTGGCACGTCGTTCGCTACAGCGGCATCGTCTGGTCCTCTTAGACGCCACGGTGCTGCCGATTATGCCCCCCTTCGTCCCGTTCGCGGACTCGGCCTCCGGCTGGCTGATCGAAACCGACGCCGTCCGCTCGTCCACCGTCATCCTGCTCACCCTGGTCGCGGTCGGGGTGCTGGCCGGCGTGCTGTACCAGGTCGGCGTCATCGGGTTCGTCCTACGGGTTGTCGGGGCGGTCATCCGCGGCGGCACACGAGCCGGGTTTCGCACGTGGGAGCAGGCGCTCGCCTGGGCGCCGTGGCCGCTGTTCCTGGCCGTCCAACTCACCCTGCTGGCGGTCGGGGTGGGGGTGAACGAGGCGGCGGCGGTGGTGTCCGTCGGGTGTGCCCTGGCCGCCCTCGGGTTGGGTCTGGCGGCGGTGTTGGCGTACATGTTCATCGACGTGGAGCGGTACGAGGTGGCCCGCGGGTACAAAGCCCTGCACGACCCGCTGAAGGGGCAGAAGCTGGCGGGCGAACTGGCGAAGTACGGGCACCGGCTCGGGCTGCCGCTGCTCGGGTCGGCCGGCGTCGGCATGATCGGCGGGTTCGCCCTACTCAACCTCGGCCTGTTCCGCCTGCTCGGCACCCGCTGGTACACCCCGCCGGGCGACGACGCCACCTACTTCGACTTCGTGGCGTCCGCCCTGGTCCACCTGCTGAGCGTGGTCGATCTGCTCAACCTGGTCGACACCCACCACCTGATGCGGGTGGTGTTGGCCCGCCCGGCGCCCGGCCTGCCCGCCGCCTTACTCGCCGGGTTCAAGTCGTTCTTCACCCTCGTCCTGCTCCAGCAGATCTTCGCGTCCGTGCGGAAGGGGCGGCTGCTGACCGAGACGATCGCCGACTTCTGGAGCCCGCACCAGCCGATCCACGAGCGGGCGCGGGTGGCCCTGCCGCAGTACGGGGCGGTCGCCCTCGACCCGCTGCTGCTCTCCCTGCGGACGTCCGACGCGCTCACCCGCGAGCAGCGGGACCAGTTGCCGCGGGTGCTGGCCACCATCGGCCCCGCGGCCGTGCCCGCCCTGGCGCACCACCTGGGGGACGCGAACGAGCACGTGCGGGCGGTGGCGGCAGCCACCCTCGGTCGGCTGCGCGCGACAGCCACCTTCCCGCGGTTGGCCGCGCTGGCCCGGGACCCGAGTGATCTGGTGCGGGTGAGCGTCGCCGAAGCGCTCGGGGAGGCCGGTGGTGGGGTGACCCCGGCAGCGGACCGGCCCCATCGCCGGCGACGGACGTTTCCGTTCCGCGTCCGCCTGCCGTGGCGGCCCGCGCCGGTCGTCCCGGTCGATCCGGTGGCCGTCGCCGTCCCCGCCCTGCAGGCGGCGGTGATGGATTCAGCCGCGGCTGTTCGCGGCCAGGCGGCCGCGTCGCTCGGCCGCCTGCGGGCGGCCGAGGCGGTGCCGGACCTGATCACCCTGTTCGCCGACGCGGACGAGACGGTGAGGACGCGGGCGGCAGAGGCGGTCGGGCTGGCGGGGGCGGACGACCCGCGGACGGTGCCCGCGCTGGCCGGGCTGCTGGCCGACCCCAGCCCGGCCATCCGCGCCGCCGCCGCCGCCGCGCTCGGCGGCCTCCGCGGGCGGGCGGTCGAGGCCGTGCCCGATCTGGTCGGCCTGCTGCACGACCGGGACGACGAGGTGCGGCAGGCCGCTGCCGATGCCGTCGGCCGCATCGGGGTGCTGCCGGAGCCGGCGGCAGACGCCCTGGCCGCCGGGCTGGCGAGCGACGACACGGTGGTGCGGGCGCGGACGGCCGAGGCGGTCGGGGCCATCGGCGGGGCGGCGGCCGACATCGCCCCGGCGCTGGTGGAGGCCGTTCAGGACGAGAACGACCGGGTGCGGGCGAAGGCGGTGGAGGCGCTCGGCAAGATCGGCGAGTCGGCCGCCGAGATCGCCGTCCCGCGGCTGGTGCGGGCGCTCAAGGATCCGGACGACTGGGTGACGGCGCGGGCCGCCGCGGCGCTCGGGGTGAGGGGGGACGGGGCGGACGAGGCGGTGCCCGCCCTGGTTCGCTCGTTGGCGCACGCCAACCCGCAGGTGCGGGCGAACGCCGTCCAGGCGCTGGGTAAACTCGGCCCGGCGGCAGGTCCTGCGGCCGCGGCGGTCGAGCAGGCGGCCGCGGACGCGGACGGTGGCGTTCGGCTAGCGGCGGTGCGGGCGCTGGGGGCCATTGGTCAGCCGACCTCAAGAGGCGTGCAGGTGGTGCGTGGGGCGCTGGCCGACCTGGACCCGCAGACGCGGGCGGCGGCAGCCGAGGCGTTCGGCACCTGGGGCGTAGCAGACGATGGCGTGCAGACTGACCTGATCGGGCTGCTCGCCGACCCGAACGACGAGGTGAAGGTGAGGGTGATCCGGGTGCTACCGAAACTGGTCGGCAGCACCCCGGCGGCGGTCGACGGGCTGGTGAACCGACTGGCCGCCGACGACAGCGACGCGGTGCGGGCCGAGGCCGCCCGCGCGCTCGGGCAACTCGGCCCGGCGGTGGTCGGTGCCGGGGCCGAACTGCTCCGGGCCGCCCAGACCGGGGCCGCCGACGTGCGGGAGGAGGCGATGCGGGCGCTGGTGCTGGCGCAGCC